>JAHEIO010000127.1 GCA_024639325.1 Gammaproteobacteria bacterium | reverse complement strand
GACTGCAGAGCGCCGCTCTTGAAACCGAAAGCTATTCCCTTTTTGGGGTAGCGCAGTTTGATTAGATTTTCGTCATCGGCCGGTTTGCCATAGATGCTGATTACCTGGTGTGGAGTCATACCGAAATTCGCACCCTCAATGGAGGAGAACGGGGAGTTGAATGAGCCTGTGACCTCGATGGACTGTACTTTGGTGCCGCCAGATAACGCTATCTCCGAACTGCGGCCAACGAAGTATACCCAGGCCGTTTTACTTCCAACATCGGAATCATATGCCTTGTTCGGATTTCCCCAGGTATTCGCGACCTGCTCGAAACTATCACCTATGCGGACCTTTTGAAAGCCTACGCCCGGCGTGATGAACACGTCCTGTTGCAGGTAACGAATCACCGTTTCCGGTGTAACTTGCGGTGCGTCAGCCTCATCGGCAATAGCTGATCCAGAAAGTGAGGCAATCAGCAGGGGGGCGATGATCGATATCAGATGCGCCCATCGGGATCGAAACAGGGCGACGATAAATGATAGTGTTCCGTTCATTGTCTTTGCCAGGGTTAATGTCAGGCTTCGAGAGTCGAATGCCCAGGGTGAAACAGCTGATTGGGCAGAATGAGGTTTTCCACGTCAGTGCCGCAGATTGTGACCAGTCCGATCTTACGCGAATGGTCGGATTCTGAAAAGTGAAACTCGTAATGCCGCCTAACGCGCAGTTTCCCATTTTCCGCCGAAAAAGAAACCGTCTTCAAACCGACCGTACCGTCGAGAAATTGAAGGCAACATTGTTTACAATACTCTCTCACGGTCGCTGTGGCGATTTCGCGGGCGCGCATCGCGTCGAAAAAGTACCAGACACTACCTGCGATCACGGTCACACACAAGATGTTAAAGAAAGTTAGTCCAGCCATTGAGGCTCAATACGATTGGTCGTTGAATGCTGTCCGTCGTTCACACTGATATTAGCATTTTAGCACTTGATGCGATTGTCAATGCCGCAAATGAATCGCTGTTGGGTGGTGGTGGGGTGGACGGCGCCATACATCGTGCAGCCGGTGGGGAGCTGTTGGGTGCGTGCAAGAAAATTGGCGGCTGTCCCACGGGTAAAGCTCGAATTACGGCGGGGTTTGACTTGCCGAGCAAATGGATAATTCACGCCGTGGGACCGAGATGGCGTGGCGGTGGGTATGGGGAAGCTAATCTCCTCGAATCCTGTTATGTTAGCGCTTTCGAACTAGCGATGGAAAATCAAGTTCGCACGATAGCCTTTCCATGCATCAGTACCGGCATATACGGATTTCCTAAACGTGAGGCGGCTAAAATTGCCGTGTCGGTAATGCGTACATATGAATGCCGTTTCGACAAGATCATATGTTGCTGCTTCGGTGAGGAAGAAAAGAACATCTATGAACAGATCCTTGAGGCATGAATAGCGTGCGACGGTACATTGGACTGTTATGTATCGCCCTGTTTTGTTATCTGTCAGTGCTGCCGGTACAGCTCGGAGCCGTGCGCTTCACTCCGTCGGAGATTTCCGGTGTAAATCGTTCCATCGTATCGCAAAGCCTGACGCCATATATACATGAGGGAGAGTTCCCCGAATGGTTGGCGCTGGACACGGGCACCCGTGTTCACGAAGCCAGATTGACCTACACCATCGATCCGAAACTGAACGAATTTCTGGACAAGATCTACGACCGTTACAAACCCGACTATGGTGCATTCGTTGCACTTGACGCATCAACGGGTGCAGTGATTGCCATGAAAAGCTTTACAAAGGAGGACGAATACTGGGGAAACCTGGCTTTACGTAACAGCTACCCCGCGGCATCCGTTTTCAAGCTGATCACCGCTGCCGCAAGCCTCGATCAGGATCTCCTGACTCCGGCCAGTGTCCTTCGATACAATGGTAAAAAGACCAGCTTGTACAAGTCGCAGGTGTTGAGGCACAAGGACAATAAATGGACGAGGCGCCCCACTCTGAAAGCGGCGTTTGCGGAATCGATCAATCCCGTGTTCGCTCGAATTGGTGTATACATGCTAGGCGCCAATCAGCTCGAAAGTTATGCCCAGCGCTTCGGATTCAATACCGAAGTCGATACCGACCTGGAATTCGAAACGGGTTTAACCGAGATTCTCGAAGACGAGTGGCGCATCGCCGAATCCGCATCCGGTTACACGCGCACCAATACGCTCAGCCCACTCCATGGGGCAATGTTGGCAGGCGCAATTGCGAACGAAGGCCGGATCATGGTTCCTTATATTGTTGAACTCGCCACCGACGGATGGGGTGTTCCGCTCTATCTTGAACAGCCGGCTGTACTCAGCGAGCCGGTTGCAGCGGAAACCGCCGCTGAACTCAGGCAATTGATGCGAGAAACGGTGCGCCGCGGTTCTGCTCGAAAGTCGTTCAAAAAGTTTTTCAAAGGAAACTTTGAAGATCTCGATGTAGGCGGGAAAACGGGATCTTTGACCGGTCGGATACCGGCGGGAAAGTACGACTGGTTCGTGGGATACGCGATACACGGGGATAAAAAGATCTCCTATGCGTCCTTGACCATAAACAAGGAATACTGGACGGTGAAAGCGCATTACGTAGCGCGTAAGTTCATAGAGACAGCGTTTGCTAATACAGGTGCAGGCTGATCTCCGTCTCGTCAGGCGGATGACCGGATACGGTCGACCAGCTCTGTGGTGGACCGATTGAATACAATGGGAACCGAATGTACTTCTCCGCCGGTTGATCTGACGAAATCCGCGCCAACGATGTTTTCCGGTGTCCAGTCACCGCCTTTTACAAGATGATCCGGGCGGATCTTCCTAATCAACTCTATCGGCGTGTCCTCGTCAAAAGCGATGACCATATCCACCGACTGGAGCGCAGCGAGGACGGCGAGTCGGTCGGCAAGTACATTGAAAGGCCGATCCGAATCCTTGTTAAGTCTGCGGACGGATGCATCGCTGTTGACGGCGACCACCAGGTTCTTCCCCAGTCGCGCGGCCTGCTGCAGGTAGGCAACATGGCCGCGGTGCAGGATATCGAAGCATCCGTTGGTAAATACGATCGGGCGATCCAGTTCTTCCAGCCTGCACGAGAGTGTTGAAGGATTCGCAATTTTGTAATCGACAACGCTCAATTCGTGTACTCGAAAACTTGCACGACCTGCATGACTCCGCCTATTCCCCGGGTAATCTCGGTGGCTTTTTTCCCCTCCTCCCGGGTTACCACGCCCATGAGGTAAACACTGCCTGCTTCCGAAACGACTTTGACCCGGTTGGCGTCGAGCTTGGTTTTTGCGAAAAGAACGGACTTTACCTTGGTGGTAAGCCAGACATCGTTGGTTCGACTCACATATCCCGACTCTCCGGAAATGCTAATTTCGTCGACCAACTGTCTAACCCCCTCGATGTCTTTCGCGAAGCTTGTGACTTTGTTTTTGAGTTCCGCGCTCGGTGCTTCTCCTGTAAGAAGCAGGATTCCATTCATGCTGGTAGCGCTGATATGCGCATGCTTGCGAAGCTGATCGTCCCGAACCACAAAGGTTCTGACAGTGAACTCGATGTTGTTGTCGTCGATGTATTCGCCTATGGTTCGACGGTCGTGCGCGACATCAACGGTGGTTACGGCCGCAACCGTAACAGCGGTCGCTACACAGCCACCAAGGTAGAACATTCCAAGGATGCATAAAATTTTTAATTTAGTCATGAATACCCAATAATTGTTTTTCGATCAGGTCGCAGAAGCAGTGTATTACTATACCGTGAACCTCCTGAATCCGTGCGGTCGAGTTTCCCGGAACGATAATGTCGACATCGTCCGGTGCCAACAAGTTGGACACGTCGCCGCCCTGCTTGCCGTTCAAGGCAACGCAGTTCATCTCTTTTTCGTGAGCCGTAATTACGGCATGTAATAGATTTGGAGAATTTCCGGATGTGGTAATAACGAGCAGCGTGTCCCCGGGTTGACCCAAAGCCCGTATTTGTTTGGAAAAAACGTCCTGGAAGTTGAAATCGTTAGCAATTGAGGTCAGCGTTGATGTGTCGGTGGTCAGTGCAATCGCGGGCAGGGGAGGCCGGTCCATTTCAAAACGGTTTAGCATTTCCGCGGTGAAGTGTTGTGCATCCGCGGCGGATCCCCCGTTTCCACACACTAGGATCTTGCCCCCGTCCAGCAAGCACTTGATCATGAGTTCCGCGGCTCTCTCGATTTGCGGGGCAACCTGCTTCGAGGCCCTGGTAATCGACTCAAGGCTTTCCTCGAATATGCTGGCAATTCGTCGGGATGAATCCATAGGTCCGCCTGCGCTACCTTAAACTTTCAGAATGCATTTCGAATCCACGTACAATCCGAGTTCAGACCAGGGCCGGGGATCACCAGATCGAATCGGCAGGGCCGATTACCCCTGGGATCGAAGCGTTGTAGATAGTGCTCCGCGGTCCTTCGGAGTCTGGCGATCTTTGTCTGGGTTATGCTGCTCAACGCACCGCCGAAGCGCTGATTGCCGCGGTAACGCACCTCGACGAACACGATATACTCGTTGTCTTCCATGATCAAATCGATTTCACCGCGTCGGCAGCGATAGTTGGAGCGAATGTGCTTCATGCCGTTTTCAAGCAGGAACTCACGGGCGCTGTGTTCCGCCAATAGGCCCCGTTCCAGGTGCTCCGCCTGATTGTTCCCGTAGACCCGTTTGAATGTCTTCATAAATGTAACCGACCTCCATGTCATCCAGAACCGATGGTGCGCCATTTTCGAACCGCGCCCAGATCAACTGTCTTTCAATATGCCCGCTTTCCCCGATGACCAATCGATCCCCGGAAACGCCCGTGAGGGTAATTGTCGTCCTGGGATTCAGGTATGGAATCACGCGCGACAATAGATAGGCGTCAATGCCCAGGGCAAACATGCGCTCGAGCCCGCTCTGGGGTGGATTTCCCGCTTCCACCGTCGATCGCAGTGTCGCGGCCCGGTTGCCATTTCGAAGCAGCCACGGCATGTCGCCGAAAATGATCCGGTCGAGATCCGCATCGTTTACGGTATCACGACTGCCGGAATAAATGTCCGACGTCGAATATACTGGAACGTCATGAGCCTGATAGAAATTGATCTGCGGTTTTAGGAGGCGTCCCGGGACCGGTCGTGCCGCAAGAAAAATGATGTCCAGGTCCTGTCGACGCCGAGGGCGGAATTCGAGCCTTCTATTGAGCAGAACTGATAGTGAACTCTTGCGACCCTCGCTTGTATTGAGATCGAGCATTTCCTTGATCGCGAATGAATGATCGTTGGAAGCCTCGTTGTACGATTGCACGCGTGTAACCGTACCTCCCAGGGAACGCCACTGATCTGCAAACGCGTTCGCGACCCGCTGTCCCCATTCTGAATCAGGGCTCAGCACCGCCGCCACCCTTTGGCCATCGACATAGGCTCGGTTTGCGACCTGTATTGCTTCCTGTTCGGGCGCGAGGTCGATCTGGTAGGTATTTGGGGGAAGGATGCTGCTTTGTCTGATGCCACCCAACAGGATAGTCGGTACGTTCGACACCCGCTGGTTGCTCAAGGTGGCCATCGCGGCCTGCTTGCCCAGAGGTCCGATGACAAGATTTGCACCTTCCTCTACCGCCAGTCGGTAATAACTGGTGGCGAGTTCAGGGACTTCGCCTACGTCGTAAACAGCTACATCCGGCCTCAATGGGTCGCTGTCCAAAGCTCTCATAGCCGAAAACCCGTCATGGACCGCCTGGGCGGCCGCGCCGAACCTGGACGCCAGTGGCAGCAATAGCGCCACTTTGATTATCGGGGCGCCGCGGGCATTAGCCGGTGGTCCCGACATGCGCAGCATTTCACGGGCGAACGTCTGGGCGCCACCCAGGGGATTCAGCTGCACCCAGTCACCAAGGGTCTGGCGCAAACGGTATGGATCGGTGGCGAAATCGTCAAACAGCAATGACAAATCCAGCCAGTCTGCAAGTACGACACTTCCGCTGGACTGTCTGGCGATCTGGACCTCGATCGGCTTGGCGGCGCCGAGCGCATGCCAGATTCTTATTCGGTTCTTACGGAGCGCCATTGAATCGGTCAAATATTGCTCCCGCCTGATCAGATCGCTGACCGCCTGCATAGGCTCATTCGACAGTATGTGAGCCTGGGCGCTCAATCCCAGTATCTGCGTGCGGAATTCCGGGTCCAGTTCGCGCAATCGCCGATATCGCGCCAGGTAGCGGCCGGCAAGCTCCAACTGCCCCCCAACCAGGGCAAACTGGATTCGAAGAAGTCGTTTGCGCTCCGTGTATTGAGCGGGTAGTCCGGCCACATCTATACCGTCTAAAATGTATTTCGCCTCGGCGGCATGGCCCGCTATGATCAAGGCGGCCGTACTTCGGAGTAACAGGTCCTGACGTTCTTCGCCCTGTGCGTAATACGACGCCTCGATCCATGTTTGGGCTGCGGACACCAGTTCGGCTCTCGACGCGATCGAGACCGGGGCCTTCGGTTCCGCGGATTCGGCCTTCTCCAACGGTGTGACCTTCACCACCTGGACTGGGCCTGGCGCCGGCTTTTCCCGAACCGTCGGGGTCGAACCGCAGAAAGTCAGCGCACCCAGCGAGGTCATGCAGATGAGCAACCTTAGAGATTTTGTAATTATTTTCAGCATAAATTGGAGTATAGCGAGTGCCTGACTCTCCACGCAAAGCGGGCACGTTGTTTGTCGTGGCCACGCCGATTGGCAATCTGTCAGACATGACATTCCGGGCGGTGGAAACGCTTACCTCGGTGGATCTGATCGCAGTTGAGGATACCCGGCACAGTCGAAGGCTCCTGCTGCACTATTCCATATCAACGCCTGTGCTCTCTTACCATGAACACAATGAGCAACAACAGACCAGGAAACTGTTGAGCACGCTGCAGTCCGGGCGGTCTGTCGCCCTGATTTCAGATGCGGGCACGCCGCTGGTTAGTGATCCGGGTTACCGGCTGATCCAGTCATCGCACGCGCAGGGCATTCGGGTAACGCCCATACCAGGCTGTTGTGCAGCAATTGCCGCTCTATCCGTTGCGGGCCTCCCGGTGGACCGGTTCGTGTTCGAGGGATTCCTGCCCGGCAAAGCCGCGGCGCGTCGCAAGAGACTTGGGAAACTCGTGGAAGAATCCCGCACTCTTATATTTTACGAGTCCGCACACCGCATCAGCGCGTCGCTGTCAGATCTAGTCGAGATCTTCGGCCCTCACAGGCGCGCCGTGCTTGCGCGGGAAATCACCAAACAGTTCGAAACCATAAAAAACGCCGAACTGTCGCAGATCCGGCAACTTGTCTTGGAAGACGCGAACCAGCGAAAAGGGGAGTTTGTCATCCTTGTCCAGGGGATGAGTCTGGATGAACGGGATGACGATGATTTTATGGGTGTGCTGAGGCCCTTGCTGAAGGCGTTGCCACTAAAACAGGCCGTCGATCTGACCGTGGATATTACGGCGCACGGCAAGAACGAGGTATACAAGATGGCGCTGAAGTGCAAGGACTGAGCACATCCTGCAAGCAATCATCACTTGTATCTTTGACTAAATATTTAGTATTGTGGCGGTGAGAGCCGGTCAGACAACCGCTGCCTAATGGCAGAGGAAAGTCCGGGCTCCGCAGGGTAGAGTGCCAGGTAACGCCTGGGCGGCGCGAGCCGACGGAAAGTGCCACAGAAAATATACCGCCGGAGAATGGGGTCAGAGTAAATTTCTCAGAATTTTACTCTGACCCCATTCTCCGGTAAGGGTGAAATGGTGCGGTAAGAGCGCACCGCGCTGCCGGTAACGGCGGTGGCAGGGTAAACCCCACTCGGAGCAAGGCCAAATAGGGGCCCAGTGGTGCGACCCGTGCCGGGCCCGGGTAGGCTGCTCGAGGCGCTTGGCGACAAGCGTCCCAGATGAATGGTTGTCCGCGACAGAACCCGGCTTATCGACTGGCTCTCGTCCTCATTCTGCTCGACGAAATCAACGGGCCCGGCGACTTTCGGCCAGAATTTGCCGCGGCACCGCGTTTTTCA
>JAHEIO010000332.1 GCA_024639325.1 Gammaproteobacteria bacterium | reverse complement strand
TGGCCGAGTGCTGACAGACATATTGCAGTAATATTCAGCTAATCAATCCGGTATTCTCGGTCCGCTTTGTCGGGGACAGCCGTCGTTCGCTAACTATCAACAGCAGGGAATACGAGCATTTTATGGCAGGCTGGACCCGACCCACTATAGCTGTCGGTCACCGCCTGGTCACGGAACACCCGCAATTTGCCCAGCCAATCTGGATGAGATATGCCAGGTAATCCGAGTAGTCGCCCCATTTACCGCCCCGCTTCCTGTGGGATTATTTCTGTGCGGTTCAACTTGGCGGCTTGGCGGTGTAGTTTGTACAAGATTGTTGATCTATTCGTCCGGCAATTGTCGTCCAGAAGCACCTTACTTTGTTGGTGTAATTTTCAGGGAAGGCAGGATTGCTACTCGTGGTTCAACGGAAAAGTTGACAATAATGTTGTATATAGGGGAATATATCCCCTATTACCGTAAATGTTGACAAGTATCAAGCTGATTTATGGATACCAGTACGTTTCTTCAAACGCATCGCGTCTTCAACCTTGATGAAGCAGTGCAGGGCTTGGCCCCATCCGGGGGGCGTAAGGCGACGCTGGAGCGCCTGAAATATTCGGCTGCCCGCGGCAAAATGAAAAAGCTGGCGCGGGGAGTCTATGCTTCGGTGCCGCCTGGTGTAGAACCCGCAAAGTTTCAGCCGGATCGCTTTCTTGTGGCGGCGGCACTCCGGCCCGATGCAGTCTTTTCCCATCACTCTGCGCTTGAGCTGCTGGGTGCCGCGCATTCCGAATGGCGGCTATGCACTGCGTACAGTGCCCGGCGTTCGCAACCGTTCGATCTGGATGGCCTTGAATTGCGCTTCCTGTCCCACCCACAGACTTTGGTACGCCAACAGGCTGTTGAACTGGGCACACGTTCCGTTCACCGGCTTGATCGTGAGCTGCGTGTTACCGGGCCTGAACGTACCCTGATCGATGGTTTCCGCCGACCGGATCTGGTTGGCGGGCTTGCGGAGTTTATCGAGTCGGTGGCGGGGTTCTCTGTACTTGAGTTGCCATTGTTATTCGAGCTTCTGGATGCTTTCGGGCAAAAGGGTTTGTGGGCTGCAGTCGGCTGGTTTCTTGATACCTACCGTACAACCTTTTATGTCAGTGATGATGATCTCGCATTGATAGACAAACACGTCCCAAAGTCCCCGCTCTATCTTGCCAGGGAGCAGCGTGGCGGCGTGCTTGTGCGGCGATGGAACCTGATTATCCCTGACGCGCTGGTGGCAGGTAAGGAACCGGATGAATCTCAGCGCTGAACACATTGAAGGGCTGGCGACGGAGACCGGCTTCCGCCCGGAAACGCTGGAGAAGGTGATCCGCCTGGGTGAATTCGCTGCGGATGTCGGGCGCCATCCACTGCTGTCACGTGTGCTGGCTCTGAAGGGTGGTACGGCGTTGAACCTGATGTTTGGCTCACCGGTCCGGCTTTCGGTTGATCTGGATTTCAACTACATCGGGCAGGCGGAGCAGGCGGGTATGCAGGCAGATCGCCCAGAGGTTGAACGGGCCATCGTGATAATTGGCGAAGGGCAGGGATACCGCGTTCAGCAGTCAGGCGATGCCCATGCCGGCCGGAAGATCTTCCTTTCCTATACCAGTTCCGCTGGTACGCCTGACCGTATCGAGGTTGATCTCAATTTTCTGTTTCGCATACCATTGGGTAAGGTCACAACACGACCACTCTGGCAACCGCCAGGGGTGGCATATCCGGAGGTTCGGGTTGTGCCACTGGAGGAGCTGTTCACCGGGAAGTTAAGGGCCACGCTGGATCGGGCAATGCCGCGCGATTTATTCGACACGATTCGACTACCCGGATATGGGGCAGACATTTGGAGCACGCAGCGATTGCGCCGGATTCATATAGCGCTGGCGGTAACGCTGCCGCACCCGTTATATCTATATGGACAAGATCGCTTCGAGCGTGTGACCGACAGGAGCATTGAGGAACAGCTTGTACCCATGCTTCATGGCGATGGACATCCGGTCGCAAGCGAGTTGAAGGAACAGGCATGGTTAGTTATGGAACCGCTGGTCACGCTTGATGATGCAGAGCGGGAATACATTGACCGGGTGCATGCCGGTGAACTGTCGCCGGAGTTACTGTTTCCCGATGATGAGGAATTGGTAAATCGACTGACTCGATATCCGGCATTACTGTGGAAGATCG
>JAHEIO010000331.1 GCA_024639325.1 Gammaproteobacteria bacterium | reverse complement strand
GCCGCTGACGGCGCCTGCGGGTGCCTGGCGCGTGGCCCCGTATGCCATCGGCAGCGTGGCGGCGTTCTGGACGATAGAACGCGTGATGTCCTTCATGCCTTCTACCGCATAGGCCGCGCGGGGTGCATAGGGTGGCTGGCCTGACGTAAGACGCCGCGGGGAGAAGTGTGCCAGCGGACCGGACATAGGGCGGATTCCGGCTCTGGAATACCAGTCGTAGCTACTGGGGGGGCAGATCGAGCACCGACCGGTGGCGCGAACGAACGCCAGTCGGTGGTTCTGTCCGACGAAGTGCCTGAAATCGCAACTACGGTCGGTGGCGAAGCCGCGTCGCGGGCGCTTCAGATCAGGAACAGCGCCATGGACATGCCAAGGATGTAGGCCGGCCAGTAAGCGAAGATCGCAATCCGGTCGAGACGCTTAGCCTCGGCTTCGCGGCCCTGGTGTTCCCACAAGCGCAGCTGGACATTAACGAGTATGACCGCACCGGTGATGACGAAGGCTCCGGCGATAAAGGCATCGATAGCGGTTAGATAGCCGAGCCGGGGAAGATCGCCGGCAAGCGTGAAATTGAATGCGATAAATAACAGCAGCACCGTTATCCCGAGGTCTATACGCTTCCCATAGTCCTTCAGCCGGAAAGTGAACCAGGACACAATTAGGATGATCATCATTGGAACGAAAATCCGAACGATGTAGTAGAACAGGTGCCGGTGTGCCCGGAAGCCCAACGAGAAGCGAGAATGGCTGATGTCGTCTGGACCGATGATCGTATCTACATCACTAAAGGAGTCGCGGACGACCCATTCCTCCTCGCCGAGTTGGTCGCCGATGCTCGTGCGCCCGGGGAGTGACTCGAAAACGAATATCGACTCCTGATGAAGCAAACTCACTCGGATGTAGAAAACCTGGGTATCGAACGGAAAGTCCCGAAAGTCGAAGTCCGGCGCCTGGAAGGTGGCCGTCGCCCGCTCGTAATAGTGGACTTTGCCGTCAGGACTGATCTGGACGCTCTCCAGGTTTACATCGCGGCGACCCTGCATATTATCCAGCACGATATCGGGCCAGACCAGGCCCGCGTCTTGCTGTTTTGCCAGAAAGCCGTCGATGGTTAGCGTCTTGAACGGCGGGTCACCGGGGGCATGCGCGAAGGCCAACGCCGGCTCCCGGTATTTTAGCTGCAACGAGTAGACGGCGGTGAAGCTCTCGGCCTTTTGGTCGATGTTGACGATCTGATCAAGCTTGATCCCAATCTGCACGGTGGTCGGCGCGGCAGCCGTTGGAGAGGGAGACGTGTCGGCCAAGGCGGCCATCGGCCATACCAGAAGAATGGTCAGTGCGGCCCAGTAGATCCGGAACTTCACCATCATGGAGCGCTGCTCCACGAGCGACTTTCGATTGGGCATCGCTTACGGACCTCGATGTTCGTGTTGGCGACAGATAAAGGTAACCTAAAAATTTGGAAAACTGTATGGCCAACGCCGCGAGGCCCGCGCTCAGCATGCCGCCGCCCCAAGGGTCGCCCGGGATGCCATCGTAGGGCTCAAGTACATCGTCGTGAGCAGCCAGCGTGATCAGATGGGTGATCAGTAGAGCCGCACTGGGTATGCGCACTGTAAAGTGGCAAGGCTCTTCATTCAAAGGAGCAGTGATAGGGAGTGGTACCAACAGGACGCGCTCGTTTATTCAAGGAAGCTGCTGCTTTGCGATGTCCAGGATAGCGAATTGCGACAAGCGTGTCGCTACGTCCTGATGTTTTCATATTTCATCCAGATTCGTTATCGTGATCCCGAACGATTGATGTAGGGTAAGGAAATTCTCGCGAACTGCCGCCCTTCAGTATAACGCGTGGACTTGGGCCGCCATTTTGGACGAAAGCATCATCCGTCTCGGACAGGAGTCCGTAATGAAAGCGATGATCATCAACCGCGTTGCGTCGATAGAAAGCTTGTACTTGGTAAACATGTCGAGGTCGGCCCGATACTTACTCCTCCTCGGGAGCGGCACGTAAAGACCTCGACCCGGAGTTCAAGGCGGCCTTTCCGCTTTCCTTGAGATAAGGGGTGACCAGTGGCGATGCTACTTTTCAGCCACAGGATCCGGGAATTTCCAGGTACCGTCTATCACTACCTTGTCGGGAAGGTACATTCGAACAATATAATTCCAGCCATTGGAGATGTGCAAATAGTTCTCCTGGTGTGGGTC
>JAHEIO010000330.1 GCA_024639325.1 Gammaproteobacteria bacterium | reverse complement strand
TCGAAAGCGTCGATCAGCGCCTTTGGCGAGGCTTCGACCTGCAGAGCTTCGGGCCAGAACCATATCGTTGGTAAACCGTGCGGACCTATGCTCCGCCCGCGCGACACTCAGCCGCTAGGCTTCTTCGGCATGGGCGGCGGGGTATAGCCTTTCCACTTGCCGGATTCGATGAACTCGCCCGGGCTTTTGTCGTCTGATCGGGGCGCCTTTTTGTAAGCCTCGGTGACGTCCGGCGGCAGCACATATTCATCCACCGTGGCCATGCGCACCACGATGTCGTCCTTGGTCACGTTGATCACCATCAGGTCCCGCGCCAGGGCCAGCGGACCGTCGTAGGTCTTTCGTACGCCATCCATGATGGCGGCGTTGTTCTCAGGCGACTGCACCGAATGGTAGCCCACCGCCAGGCGCGGCTTCACGGCGGACATGACCTTGCCAAAGGCCTGTGGCTCGCTATGAATACGAGTCGACACATAAGTCGCCTGGGACAGGTCCCACCCGAAATACGCCGCCAGCGCCTTCGGTGGCAAAAAACACTCGTGCGAGGCGACATCCGCATCCTTGGCATACTCGATGTACCACTTGTTGGGATAGGTATCGCCGCCGAACACGTATTTCAGCCCGTTCCATTCCAGACCGAAGCTCACCGAACCGTCCAGGCTGTGGATGGCCGGCCAGGAGCGGATGGTGACACCGTTCTCGTCGTAGACGACCTCGTTCTCCTGCTTGTAGTCGAACTCGTGCACCACGATCTGCGCCCCCTTGTCCGGCAGCGCGCCGGTGCGGGTGGCGAGATCCCAGGCGTAGGCCTTCTGCATGCCCTCGACGAAGGCTTTTGTACCCAGCTCCGGGGTGGAACCCGTGGGGCCGTAGATGTGAATCGGTGTATACCGCCCCGACAGCCAGCCGGCGATGTGAAGTCCCATGAAGTCTCCGACGTGATCGATGTGCAGGTGGCTGGCAAACATCTTGTCGAGCTTAGAGAAGTCGGGTCGCAGGGAAAACAGGTTGCCCAAAGATCCCGCGCCCATGTCGAATAGGAACTTGTCCCCGTTGCCCAGCTCGACCAGATACGAGATCGACACGGCGGCCTTGGTCTGGTTGGGCATGCCGGTGCCCAGAGCGGTTATCCGCATCTCGTTCGCACCGAGGAGTTCGGTGTTGGGAAAATAGCTGGCCGGGTACTGCCCATCGGTAATCGCTGCCGGCGTGCGGCCGATCGGCATGGCGTCAGCGGCCGGGGCGACCTGACTGTACGCGGCGAAGATAACGGCAACTGCGACTCCAAAAGCGGGCAGCGCGACCGCGGATCTGATTCTGGCTAGCAACATGGCTGGTACCTCTTCAATTTCGATGGATCTTCTCGAATCACTCGCAAACCTGGGGTAAGTCTTTACACTCACCTAAACAGTAGAGTACTCTACTGTATTGTTGTAATAAGCGATTGTCAATAGATATCTCTATGGTCCACCGAAAAGCTGGACGACTCAGCAAAGATGACTGGATCCGCGGTGCTCTCGAGCTTTTGGCCACGACCGGCTTGCAAGGCGTGAAGGTCGTGCCCCTCGCCGAGCGGTTGGGCGTCACCAGCGGCAGCTTTTACTGGCATTTCAAAAACCGCAGGGAACTGTATGACGCGCTGCTCGATTATTGGGAACGGGAGATGACCGATACGGCGGTGGAGGCCGCGAGACTCATAGAACCGCCGAAAGAACGCATCTGGCGCCTGATGGAGCAGGTCATGACCCACGGCCTTGCCCGATTCGACCTCGCCATCTGGCATTGGGCGCAATCCGACGACGGGGCGCGCGAGGTCTTCCAGAGAGCGTTGGCTAAGCGCTTCGCCTTCGCCAAATGGATGTTTGTGCAAGTCGGATTCAGCGCTTTGCAGGCCGAAGCCCGGGGGCGCATGATGGTCGTCTATATGATGGGGGAATCGACCCTGATCCCCGACGCGCCACAAAAACGCAGGAAATTGCTCAAACTGAAGTACAAAGTCCTTATCGGCTCTTAACTCGAGCTGAGTCATCCACCACCAGGTCGCATAGGAATGGCGCTCTCAATGATCCTATCGAGCGGTCGATCTTGGTCGGTTTCCGCAGGATTCAGCGCAGTTTCCGACGCCGGTTGCCTCGTTTTCGCCAGCGGCGGCAATGAGTAATTGACCCGTAGTTCCCTATCGGTTGGTGAACGTACCTGATGGCCG
>JAHEIO010000050.1 GCA_024639325.1 Gammaproteobacteria bacterium | reverse complement strand
CCCGCCTTCGGCGTTGCATCCGCTGCCATTAGCTCGCTAGTGCTTCGCGAATGCGCCTTGAATTCGGATGCTTGTCGCTTCGCTGAATGTCACAGAATTTACGACGGGGTACACTACCAGTTCCCGGCCTCGAACTGCACTGTACTCTCCATGATTTCTGACTTGTTGACAATGCGGATATCGTACCAATGGGCTCGAAGCCTGGTGTTGATCGTTGCGATTGCGCTGCCATCGATAAGTGCATGGCAGGATGCTCGGGCGCACGCACTCGGCGAGGATTACGTTTTTACCAACATAAAAGACGAATCCATAGATGGAAACATCCAGATTCATCTGTCAGACCTGCGGGAAAAACTGGACCTCGAAATTCCTAAAGAACTAGACAAAGCGGAGGCCGCGGTACAGGCAACGTCTCACCGGGTTCACGAGTATATCCGTAACAATTTGTCGATTGGCCCGGAAAGCGGAAAACCGTATGAGTTCGATTTCAACGCCACCGAGTTGCTCGACGCCAATGGCGGATTCGCAGTGTACAGCTTCACCATGCCGACGGGTCCGCTGCCTGATCGGCTGCAAATCGTGCATACGATGCTGTATGAGAATGACCGGTTTCATCGCGGGCTTTTCCTCATTGACTACAACGCCAAGACCGGGCAGGAATATGGAGAGGAGTACACCGCGCTAGTATTCAGCCCGACCAATACCCGGCAATTCATCGACCTTAATGACCCACCCGGTCTGCTGGACCACCGTGAGATGATCTGGCAGGGAATGCTGCACATATGGCTGGGGATCGACCATGTGCTGTTTCTGCTTTCCCTGATACTCCCCACGGTACTGTTTAGGCAGAATAACCAGTGGCAGCCGGTGGATCGATTCAGCCGGGCGTTCTTAAATCTGCTGTCGATCATCACCGTTTTCACGGTGGCCCACTCGGTGAGTCTTCTGCTCGCCGCGCTCGATATCGTCGCAGTGGACTCCAGGTTCGTGGAATCAATGATTGCGCTGTCGATCGTGCTGGTGGCGTTGAACAACGTTTTTGTCAAGGTGCAGCGCGGGGCGCTTTGGATTATCCTGTTTCTGGGATTGTTTCACGGGCTCGGATTCGCCTCGGTTCTGGGGAATCTTCCATTTCGAATGGTGGATCTGGTGAAAATGGTTCTCTTGTTCAATATCGGCATCGAACTGGGACAGATCGTTATAGTTGCCTTGGTGTATCCCATATTGTTCAAGTACCGGTCGAACCCGCTATACGTGCCGGTATTTCTCAAGGGGGGTTCCATGTTGCTCGTCGTTGTGGCAAGTGTATGGTTTTTTCAAAGGGCGCTTGGCCTGGGTTGAATGGGATGGAATTTAGTTGGACCGAAGATCAAGAGAATTCATACGCTGAATGTGTTGAATTTGCCCAGAAGAATCTAAACCATGATATCGCGGATCGCGATGCGGCCAGTGAATTCGACCCGGCACTTTGGACACTGTGCGCGAGATTCGGCGTGCTTGGCTGGTGCATGCCAAAAAAGTACGGTGGACAGGGGCTGGATGTAGTCACAACCATTCACAACCTTGAAGGCATCGGATATGGATGCAGGGATAATGCCCTAACGCTCGGCCTGAATGGCCAGATATGGAGCATACACGAGCCGCTGCAGAGTTTTGGCAGTGAAGAGCAAAAAAAGCGTTATCTGCCCCGCTTGTGCTGCGGGGAACTCGTTGCCGCGCACGCCATGACGGAAACGGGCAGCGGGTCGGACGCGTTCAGCCTCAAAACGCAGGCCCGTCGTGTCAAGGGCGGCTACGTGCTCAACGGGCACAAGAGTTACGCCGGCCTGGCGCCCATAGCCGGTCTTGCACTGGTGTTTGCCAATACCAAACCCGAATTGGGCCAGTGGGGTATCTCGGCATTTCTGGTAGAAAGCGGTTTCGATGGATTCGAATCGACGCCCCCGAGGTCTAAAATGGGACTGCGCACCAACCCGCTGGGCGACATCGTTCTAAAGGACTGTTTTGTGCCGGAGGAAAACCGGCTTGGGCCGGAGGGCGTTGGTGTGAGTCTGTTCAATCACTCCATGGATTGGGAACGAGGATTCGTGTTTGCCAGTCATGTGGGTTCGATGGCGCGGCAACTCGACGATTGCGTCGAGTATGCCCGGAGGAGGGAACAGTTTGGAAAAGCCATCGGCAAGTTCCAGTCAGTTTCCAACCGAATTGCTGAGATGAGGCTTCGTCTGGAGACTTCACGGTTGATGCTGTACAAGGTTGCATGGATGAAACAGCAGGGATTACCTGCGGGTATGGAAGCCGGCATGGCAAAACTTCACATTGGCGAGTCTTTCGTACAGAACAGTATGGATGCCATGCGCATTCACGGCTCGCAGGGTTACCTGTCCGAGTTCGAAGTGGAGCGAGATCTCAGGGATGCGTTTGGTGGGGTCATTTATTCGGGCACTTCCGATATTCAGCGTAACATCATAGCCGGCATGCTGGGTCTGTAGGCGCATCCAGGTGTAGCCTGGAGCGACATGGTCACATAACGTTCACGCGATTTAATCTAGTGTAGAGCGGTTTTAGCCCGTAAAGGTCCTGTCTCCGAAAACGCAGTGCAATATCACCTGTCCCAAAGCGCAGATTTCTCTGCCGACAAGCACCCCGAGTCCGCTGCGTTTCGATGTCAAAGCGAAAGCCTGGACTACGCGGGGCTGAGGCACGGCGCAAATCAGCTCGCCAATGCGCTGGTAGACCAGGGCGTAAAACGCGGAGACAGGGTGGGAATCTATTGCAACAAGAGTTTGGAGTCTGCGCTGGCGATCTACGGAATCCTGAAAGCGGGTGCCGCCTACGTTCCAATCGATCCACATTCCCCGGTTCACAGAATCGAGCAGATACTCACTCGCTGCGGCATCCGTCACCTGGTCTCGCACACGGCTAAAGCGCAGGACGTGAACGCCATTCTTCAGTCAACGGGGGGACTGGATGCCGTTATCGGCATGTCGGAACCGGAGGCGCCGGCAGTGCATCGATGTCGATTCATGAATTGGAACGAAGTCAGGGATTCCGACGGCGAGCGTGCGCCCAACGTGCGCTTGACCGAACAGGATCTGGCCTACGTTATTTTTACCTCGGGCTCCACGGGAATTCCCAAGGGCATCATGCACAGCCATCACAGCGGACTCAGCTACGCACGGCTGTCGGCGGACACCTATGATCTTGGACACGGCGATATACTGGGCAACCATTCCCCGCTTCATTTCGACATGTCAACCCTGGATTATCTCACCGGGCCCATGGTAGGCAGCACCACCGTCATCATACCCGAGGCTCACACGAAATTGCCGGCGAGCCTTTCGGCACTGGTGGAGCAGGAGCGCATGACGGTATGGTATTCAGTCCCTTTCGCGCTGATTCAGCTGCTGCTCCGGGGCGTGCTGGAAAAGCGCGACCTGACGTCGCTGCGCTGGGTGCTTTTTGGCGGCGAACCTTTTCCACCCAAGTATCTGCGGGAGTTGATGAATATATGGCCCCATGCGAAGTTCAGCAACATATACGGGCCGGCGGAGGTCAATCAATGTTCATACTACCACGTCCCGGAATCCCTCACGGGATATGAGGAAAGCATCCCCATCGGCACGATATGGAAGAATACGGAGGCGCTGATCGTAGACGAGTCGGGCCGGCAGGTTAGCCCGGAAATGACCGGAGAGTTGCTTATCAAATCGCCGACGATGATGCGCGGATACTGGGGCCGTCCTGATCTCAACGCAGCTTGTTTTTTTAAACGCCCGATCTGTACCGACGTGCATGACCGCTTTTATCGCACGGGCGATCTGGCGAGCGTGAATGGAAAGGGCGAATACCTCTACCATGGCCGCAAGGATCGCCAGGTCAAGATTCGGGGAAATCGCGTCGAGCTCGATGAGATCGAGTCGGTATTCATTGCTCATGAATCGGTTGAGGAAGCCGCCGCCTATTCGATGCCGGTTGTCGACGGTTCTCCGGCAGCATCCATCGAGGGTGCGGTAGGCATAGAAGTAGCCCTGGTGTTGAAAGGCGGCAGCGGAATTTCGAAGCAGGAAGCGATGAATTACGCGGGGGATCGTCTACCCAGGTACGCACTGCCGGAGCGAATAAGAATATTGGGCAGCTTCCCTCGCACGACGTCGGATAAGATCGACCGCAGGGAGTTGCAAAAACGCGCCCTCGATGAACATCCAGCATACCAGAAAAGCAGCGAACACCATGCCACATGATATGAAACAAAACCTCGCAGACTTCGTTTATCAGGAATTGCTCGATGGGCGTGTAACAATATCCGGCAGCGACGATTTGCTGGTGAGCGGCCTGCTCGACTCTCTCGGCGTGATGCGCCTGGTAGCTCATATCGAACAGAAATACGGCGTCAAGATCCCACCCGAAGACATAACCATCGAACATTTCGCGTCCGTGGATGCGATTGCGGCGTACGCCGGCAATCTGCTGGCAGACTGATATGACCATCGAATCACTCGGGCTTACCCGCAGCCAGAGTCTGATTTGGGCTGGCCAGAAGATCGAGCCCGAAGCACCGCTGTACAATATGGCGTTGCGCTTTGACATTTTTGCCGCGCTCGATGAGGACCGGTTTCAACTCGCGTTTCAGAAACTGGTCGATGACAGTGATGCCATGCGGATTTTCTTTGAGTGCGACGAATCCACACCTCGCCAGTATGTAACGCCAAGTCTTGCATACGATGTTCTCAAAATTGATTTTTCCAACGAGCCGGATGCGGAAACGTGCGCCGAGGAGTGGATCGATCGGCGCCTGACGCATCAATTCGACCTGGACCGGTGCACTTTCGATTCCGCACTGCTGCGGCTATCCGATGAGCACTACGTTTGGTATTTCAATCAGCACCACATCGTCACGGATGCCTGGAGTTCGTCGATCATATTCAGGCGCGTCGCCGACAACTATGCGCGGGCTGCCGGTTCCAATGAGGATCATTGCGCGACCGTTCCACGTTTCTCGGAATTCGTTGAGTACGAGCAAACGCTAAAGGCCCGGCCCGGCCACGCAGATGCCGTTTCATACTGGAAAAAGAGGTCGCCAAGCGACAGCGCACCGGTACGTTTTTACGGCATGCGGACCGAAGCCGCCGGCGCGCGCACCGTGCGAGTGCCCCGCCGTCTGGGTGCCCGGCGAACCAAACGGCTCGAGGAGATTGCCGAACAGGACGGGATCCGCGGAATCAGCAGGGACCTCACGCTGTTCAAACTCGTTGCCGCCGCGCTGTTTGCCTATCTATTCCGCATTGGCAACGGCCATTCCGTGGTGATCGGCTCACCGACCCACAACCGTTCTTCACTGAAATTCCGGGATACGATCGGCTTGTTCATCGAGATGTTCCCGCTGCGTGTGGAAATCGACGATGACGATACCTTCAGGGAACTGCTGCTGAAAGTGTCCAACGAGGCCAATGCGTTCCTCAAAAACGCGCTACCGGGCGCCAGCACGAGGCAGGGAGCCCTCAGCTACAATGTGGTTCTGAACTTTATTCACGCCAGATTCGGTGATTTTGCGGGCGCTCGCGTCGTAACGCAGTGGCTGCATCCGGGGTATGGAGATCCAGGGCATCACCTGCGGGTGCAGGTGCTCGACCTCGAGGACAAGGGCGATCTGCTGATCTACTTCGATTTCAATGAATCGGTGTTCGGACCTGAAGTTCAGCAGTCCTCAGTTCGCCATTTCCTGCGTGTTTTCGACGCCATGATCGAGGATCTCGACAGCATGATCCGCCGGGTGCCGCTGACTTCGGACGATGAACGGGAAACACTCATCGAAAAATTCAACCGGACCGCTTCGGTCCCGGTCGACGGCGAAGGCACCGTCATGGATCTGTTTGCTCGGCAGGTGCGGCTCAATCCCGATGCCGAGGCAATTCGTGAGGGGCGTGACGCGTTGAGTTACCTGGAGTTGGACCAACGGTCCGATCGGCTTGCCCGTAAAATCGTGTGCCGTGGAATCGACGGGGACCGGCCGCTTATCGGTGTCTGCGCCAGACGGTCCATCGACCTGATAGTTGCGCTGCTGGCGGTCCACAAAGCCGGGGCAGGGTACGTCCCGCTGGAACCGGGATTACCGGAACGGCGGTTGGACTATATCCTTCAGGACACGGCGATCGGCCTGGTCCTGCTGCAGGCGGATCTTGCGGAATTGTACCGTCACCGATCCCAGAGCGTGTTGTACATCGATCAACCCGGCGCATCGGCCGAAGAATCCGAAATGTCTGCCAGGCTGCCAAAGGTCGCGCCTTCGTCGACGGCATACGTAATCTATACCTCGGGTTCGTCAGGGACACCCAAGGGGGTTGAAATCGATCACCTTGGCCTGGCGGGGTATGTTAGGTGGGCGATCAGGCAGTACGTCAAGGATCGGCGGCTGCGCTTCCCCCTGTACTCGGCGGTGGGATTCGACCTTACGGTGACTTCGATATTCGTCCCGCTGTGTTCCGGGGGGGCGATAGTCGTGTACCCTGAGCAGGCGGGCGGCATAGACCTGTCGGTGCTCGATGTGTTTCACGACAAAGCCGTCGACATCGTCAAGCTTACACCGGCACACCTTCAGCTCATAGGCAATCTGGATCTTAGTGATTCGCCCGTTCGAGCGCTCATCGTCGGGGGGGACGATTTGAAAACCAGCCTTGCGGCCAGGACCCTGGACGTCTTCGGGGGCTCTGTAACGATCTATAACGAATACGGGCCGACCGAGGCCGTCGTGGGCTGCATGATCCACCAGTATGACCCTTCCAAGGACACACACGCGTCGGTTCCGATCGGGAAACCCGCGGACAACGTGCGAATCTATGTGCTGGATCCCGATTCGAATCCTGTACCGGTCGGCGTCAACGGTGAAATCTGTATTGCTCGCGACGGGCTGTCCCGCGGCTACCTGAACCGTCCGGACCTCACCGCGGAGAAATTTGTTGAAGATCCGTTCGTTCCCGGCGGACGCATGTACAGAACCGGCGACCAGGCCCGCTTCGTAGACAGTCGCACCATAGTCTATGTCGGGCGCAGCGACGACCAATTGAAAATTGGTGCCGTGCGCATCGAGAAAGCGGAAGTCGAGCAGGCCCTGCTTTCCCATCACGGTATCAGCGCGTGCTTCGTGGACGCTATCTCGCCTGGAAAAAAATCCGAGGATGCCAATCTGCGCTACTGCGTCAGATGCGGGCTGGCGTCGAACTATCCCAATACGACCTTCAGCGACGCGGGTGTGTGCAACATCTGCACCGACTTCGAGAAATACAGCGAACGAGCCCGGTCGTATTTCAGCACGATGGATGATCTGCGCACGATTCTGTACAAGCTGTCACGGCGTAAAAGCGGCAGTTATGACTGCATGATGCTGCTGAGCGGCGGCAAGGACAGCACGTTCGCCCTGTATAAACTCGCTGAAATGGGTTTGGAAATATACGCATTGACGCTGGACAACGGATTCATATCCGAGGGCGCCAAGGCTAATATACGGCGAACCGTTTCCGATCTGGGGATACGGCACGAGTTTGCCACGACCGAAGCCATGGAGGCGATATTCGTCGACAGCCTGAATCGCCATTCCAGCGTCTGTTACGGATGCTTCAAGACCATTTACACGCTGGCGCTTAAGATTGCGAGGGAGAACGGTATTCCCTGTATCGTGACCGGGCTCTCACGCGGCCAGTTTTTCGAAACACGACTCACCAGGGAAGTCTTTGACGGCGATGTTTTCGATCCGGAGAAGCTGGACCGGGAGGTGCTGGACGCGCGCAAGGTCTATCATCGTGTTCGGGATGCGGTTACGGAATCACTCGACGTGGAGATTTTTCGGGATGACGCGATATTCGAGGAGATCGAGTTCGTTGATTTCTTCCGCTACTGTGATGTGTCGCTTTCGGTCATTTACGCATTCCTCAAAAAACACGCCCCCTGGGTGCGTCCGGAAGACACCGGCCGATCGACCAACTGCCTGATAAATGATACCGGCATATTCGTGCACAAAAGAAAGATGGGGTATCACAACTACGCCTTGCCGTACAGCTGGGACGTCCGATTGGGTCAAAAAAGGCGGGATGAGGCCCTCGCCGAACTGAACGATGAAATCGATGCCGATAGCGTCATGCGTATATTGAAGGATATCGACTATGACGATGCCGATTTCTACTTCGAGGAAGGCAGCCGAAAATTGGCCGCGTATTACACTGCAGACGAAACCATCGGCGTTGCCGATCTGAGGAAGCACCTGGAGAAATGGCTCCCGGATGCCATGATCCCGTCCTACTTTGTTTCCGTCGACGATTTTCCCCTGACGTCCAACGGCAAGATCGATCGTTCAATGCTCCCGCACCCCCTCGAGCAGCGTCCCGAACTCGCGCAGCCGCTCGCCCTGCCGGAAAGTCCCCTGCAGGAGGCGATGGCGAAGATATGGCGCGATGCGCTGCGGTTGAATACCATCGGCATTCATGACAACTTCTTCGAGGTGGGGGGGGATTCCATTCTCGCAATCCAAATCGTCGCGAAAGCCAACGACATGGGAATGCGAATCACCCCCGGCCATCTGTTCAGCCATCAGACCATCTCGGAATTGGCGGATCTGCTTGGAAGTGAGCGCGAGGGTCCGAGCAATGCCCCGATCGAACCCCATATGCGACCAAAGGAAGACCTCGAGGTGGATGCCCAGCCGCTGGTCGACCTGGACGAGAAAACCCTGGGAAAAATCGCCGCGCTGCTCGATAAGTCGCAATAGCGATGCAGCTAGACAACGTAGAGGATCTTTATCCCCTGTCACCGCTGCAGCACGGCATGCTGTTTCATTCCATTGCCTCACCCCGGTCAGGCGTTTATTTGGAGCAGTTCAGCTTTGCGGTTGAAGCCGAAGGATTCGACGCGGCGGCATTCAGGTCCGCATGGATCGAAGTTTTGGCCCGCCACACCGCGCTTCGTACGTCATTCGTTTGGGAAGGGCTCGACGAGCCCCTTCAGGTGGTGCGGGAAAAAGTCGACCTTCCATGGCAGTACCTTGACTGGCGCGGCCTGGATAATGGGCGACAGGCGGACGCGTTGGAAGGACGGCTGAGATCGAACCTAAAGGAGGGATTTGATCTGTCCCAAGCCCCCTTGATGCGCGTGTGTTTGATTCGGATTCGGGATGACAAGTACCTCTGCGTCTGGACGCGTCATCACATTGTGGCCGACGGCTGGTCGACGTCTTTGATACTCGACGAGCTGCAGCGGATTTACGTCCGAATCGTCGCTGGCATCGATACGGTGTCGCCGCGGGTTCGCCCCTACCGGAATTACATCGCCTGGCTGAGGCAGAGGGATTTGGAACAAACTGACGATGAGCGGTTTTGGCGTGAGTATCTGCAGGGTTTTTCGGAGAGAACCTCTCCAGGAACCGGCGGCAAGAGATCATCGATCCACCGGCTGGGCGATTTCAGTGAAATCGAAAAAAGCTTTTCGAGCGAGCGCACACAGGCGTTGCAGGCCACCGCCAGAGCTCAGCGGGTCACGTTGAATACCTTGGTACAGGCGGCCTGGGCGATCCTCGTCAACCGCTACACCGACTCTGATGATGTAATTTTCGGCGTGACCATGTCCGGCCGACCACCGGACCTGCCGGGTGTCCAGTCGATGGTCGGTATGTGTATCAACACGCTTCCGGTGCGCGTGCGCTTCGATGACGACGAGACATTGTTCGAGTGCCTGAAGAGGCTGCAGACAAACCTGCTGGATATCAGGCAAAGGGAGTGCAGTTCCCTGGTCAAAGTGCAGCAGTGGAGCGAAATGCAGCCGGGCGAACCGCTGTTCGATAACGTGGTCGTGTTCGTGAACTATCCGGAACAAGCACAACTGGACGTGCATGAACGCGGACTAAGGTTTGGCAAGCTGAAATACATGGAGCAGAGCAACTACCCTCTGGCACTGATAGTCGTTCCGCAACAATCTCTGAGCACGATCCTGATTTATGACACCGATGTCTATTCTCATGAGCAGATAGTCAGGATGCTGGATCAACTGCATTCCCTCCTCGAATCCATGTCTGGGCATATGAACTCAAGACCGCGGGATGTTCCGTTCCTGATCGATGCCGAGAGGGATTGGATACTTGCCCAAGGGTGGGGGCCGGCGAGGGAAGTTCCGGAGAATTCTTGCATTCACGATATCATCGGCGATCGGGCGGACAAACAAAAAAACGATGTGAAAGCGGTGGCTTGTGGCGACGGCTACCTGACCTATGATGAACTGAGGCGCCGTGCGGCCCTGCGTACGAGTCAATTCCGGGACGCGGAAATCGGTGCGGGTAGCGTTGTCGCTGTTTGTCTGGGTCGCGAAACGGAGTTGGTCGTTTCGGTGCTGGCCGTATTGAGAGCAGGCGCCGCGTACGTCATTCTCGATCCGACGTATCCCGCGGCCCGGCTGCAACAGATTATGAAGCATTCAGGTGCGTCCTTTCTGGTGGCAAACCAGGAGACGATCGAGCTGTTTCAAGGTGTCGATGTACCCACGCTCGTTACCGATGTCTCCCGGTACGATGAAATTGGTCCGGTCGGATCGAAGCCCCGCGCAACAATCGATGTCTCGATTGATCAACCCGCATACATAATGTATACGTCAGGCAGCACGGGATCGCCGAAAGGCGTCATCGTGAGTCACCGCAACCTCACTTACTCGACATTGGCGCGACGCTTCGAATACGAATTGGAGCCCGCGGTATTCCTGCTATTATCGTCTCTGGCATTCGACAGTTCTGTGGCGGGTTTGTACTGGACACTGGTGTCGGGCGGCACCCTGGTCGTTCCCGGGGCGCGAATCGAGCAGGATATGGACCGCCTTATCGAATGCATCGAGAAGCACGCGGTGACGCACACCCTTTGCCTGCCAAGTTTGTACAGGCTGCTGCTGGAACACGCGGAACGAACGGCGAGTTCGGACAAACTTCGGTCGCTGCGTGTAGTCATTTGCGCCGGCGAAGTGATTCCAGGCGGTGAAATGCCGGATACCCACAGAAGACTGCTGCCCCACGCCAGGCTGTACAACGAGTACGGCCCGACCGAAGCAACCGTCTGGAGCACGGTGTACGAAGCGACACATTACGAATCACCGGATCCCGTCCCAATCGGCAAACCGATATGCAATAGCTGCGTTTATATTCTGGATTCCCACCGAAACCTCGCCCCCCGTGGAGCTCCGGGGGAGATTTACATCGGCGGTGCCGGCGTGGCGCAGGGTTACCTGAACGACCCGGCGGCGACGCGCATGAAGTTCGTTGACGTCGAACTGGGGCAGGACTGCCGTGCATTGAATTCGAGCCGGCTTTACAGAACAGGCGATTTCGGACGTTACAGGGAGGACGGCAACATAGAATTCCTGGGACGGATCGACGGGCAAGTAAAGATCCGGGGATTCCGGATCGAACCGGCCGAGATAGAAGCAGCTTTGACCAGCCATCCTCTGGTCGAGGAGGCGGCTGTTGCCGCTACCGGGCGAAAGCGTCGCCCGACCGGCCAAGCCAGCGGAGTCGAATCACGGCAGCTGGTGGCTTTTATCAAAAGCCCGTCGCTGGACGAGTCTCATGAAGCACCCGTTGCCGAACTGCGCTCATACGTCGGCAATAAGCTGCCCGATCACATGGTGCCCGCGGATATCGTCGCAGTACCCGATTTGCCGCGACTGCCCAACGGCAAGATAGACAGGAATGCCTTGGCCTCTCTGACGTGGAGTCGTACAAAGTCTCCACGAGACGAATCTGCTTCGCCCAGATCCGAGGCCGAAGAAATGCTCACTGGTATATGGTCTGACGTTCTGAACATCGAGACCATTGGCGTTGATGACAACTTTTTCCATCTCGGTGGAGATTCGATCCTGAGTATTCAGGTTATCTCCCGAGTCGGCCAGGCAGGCTATCGCTTGTCTCCGAATGATCTGTTCGATTCACCTACCATCGAAAAGCTCGCACTGCGGCTGCGGCCAAGGGGGGAGCATAGAACAGTCCTTGAACCGGCCAATGAAATCGAGGAGGCTCCACTGACGCCAATACAGCGGTGGTTTTTCGAATTGTCGATGACCCACCCTGAACAGTGGAATCAAAGCCGGGCATTCGAGGTCGATAGCGCGGTGAGCGACGCGGATCTCGAGTCTGCGCTGCAGGTGCTCGTGGATGCCCATGATGCATTGCGCACGTCGTTTTCTGAAGTCGACGGCAGGTTGCTGCAGCGCTGGCGCCGTGGTGTGAAAATCAGCGTGCAACACGTCGATATTCCACAACGTGAGGTTCTGGAGCGCCGTGTGTCGGAAGTCGGGCGTGATCTGCAGTCGGGCTTTGAGTTGAGTCAGGCACCGCTCGTTCGTTTCGTACTTTTCGAGCAAAACGACCGTCGAATACTGCTCGTTATTGCGCATCACCTGATCATCGATGCGGTGTCGTGGAACATCTTTCTCGAAGATCTGGATACACTCTGTCGCGAGGTCCGGCGCGGCGAACCGTTGACGTTGCCAAATCCCACGGCCGCGTTTGGTCAGTGGTCTTTGCATCAGCAGGCCCTCGCCGGCTTGCCGGAAATCACCGAAGATTTGCACTACTGGAGCGAACAATTAGATCCCAAAGGTGCGGGTGTACCTATTGATTTTGGCGCAGAGCCGAACGGTCGGACTGGAGATTCGGCACCGATTCTGCAATCGAGCGCGACCACGTTTTGCCACGGTCTCGAACCGTCCAGGACCGATCAGCTCATGTCCGGGTCGGTGCACAATGCTTACCAGACGCAGGTCATAGATCTGCTGATGAGCGCGCTGGCAATAGTGCTTCTGGAATGGGCCGGTCGGCCGGCGGTCAGCGTGGTATTCGAAGGGCATGGCCGGCACGATCCGACGGAGCAACTGGATATATCACGGACCCTGGGCTGGTTCACTACGCTTGCTCCTATGCGGCTTTCGCTGGACCGCACGTCGGAAGATCGTGTTCACCGTAACGAATATTGTATCAAGTCGGTCAAAGAGCTTTTGCGCAGACAAAGATTCGGCGGAATGGGTTACGGATTGCTCAGATACCATGGGAACGCGGCGGCGCAGGAGGACTTGTCAATGCAGGAACTCCCGAGAATCCTGCTAAATTACCTGGGTAATGTCGATCTGGCGCAAGGTTCTTCATTGTTCAGGCCGGTGGAAATTTCGATAGTTGGAGAACGGCACCCCTCGAATTTCAGATCGCAATGGATCGATATCAATACCCTGGTTTCAGAAGGCGAGCTCAAAATAAACTGGACCTACGACGTCAATATTCATCGCCAAAATACCATAGAGAAGCTCGCCCGCAACTATGCGGCGGTGTTGATCGAACTGGTTGAGCACTGTCTGGATTCTGAAAATTCAGGGTATACCCCGGCTGATTTTCCCGATGCCGGCCTCGACCAGGAGACACTGGATGCATTCATCAACGACATTGCATAATTTCAGCCGGGCACGCCGATGATGATCCGGGTCATGGTCTAACCGTCTATACGGCCCAGTCCAAGTAAACATCCATTTGCGCTCACCTTGGCAGATGAATCCAACCTGATTTTGCGCCCTTGATACGCGGGGTAAGGATCAGCCCGCATTTCTCACCAGGCGGCTATGGAATCTCGTGAAGCATGGCAAACATTGAGGTCTATGGATTTGTCCAAGAAACAGTGTGTCTTGGAAACGCCTATCCCGGCGCTGGCTGGTCCAACTTGAATTCAAGTCTCATGTGCCGATTCAGCCTATTCCATGCCTCGAATAATCATCGGGCACCTGATCGGATGACGACCACAAATAGACTTTTATCGCAAGTTCAAAACAAATCCGATTGTTGACTAAAAACGGGGGTTCGATAATATCATCACATTGTCGTCTTAGGATCGGAGCCTTTTAATTCGGTGAAAAATATTGAGAGAAGTGGCATGAGAAAAGAGATTTTGTTCGCCGCATCAATTGTGGCCGCGTCTTGTACTTTCATCATAGAGACCGTACGGGCCCAGTCACCCACCGTGGATTACGGGGTGGTAACCCAGGCTAATCAGGTCGAGTTGGGCGAAGGGGGCAGTGGATTGGGTACTGCAGCAGGCGCGCTTTTAGGCGGTGTAGTTGGATACACTTTCGGCAAAGGCAGTACGAGCGGGAAAAAGCTGCGCGGCATACTATTGGGCGGGGCTGCCGGCGGGTTCATCGGCAATACTGCATCGAAGGGGATTAATAAGGGGTACGAGTATACGGTGCAGCTGATGGCGGGGGACAGTATCAGTATCGCTACGGAACAAGGCTACATCGATGTTGGAGATTGTGTCACCGTCGAACGCGGTAAGTCGGCCAATATTCGCCGAGTCTCAGAGGTTCATTGCCAGGACAAGGATGCCCAACCAACGACGGAGCATGTTGCGGAAGCCGCGGAGTGTGAGGCTGCCAAGGCAGCCATGCTCGATGCGGCGACAACAGAAGCGCTCGAAGCTGCTGTAGAAAAGGCCAGAATACGTTGTGAAGAATGATTGTGTAGCCACTCCGCCGGACGACGTAGCGATCCTGTGGGTGTCGAAACACCGCTTATTCCGCGAGCGGGGGCAGGACCAAGCCACGGCAATGTGACTGCCATTGGAAATCATCGATCTTCGCACACGGTGTGATGGTGAATTCGCCAGCATCCTCGGCTGGTGTATCTCCGTCAAGCGAAGCGTGAACACGTTCCTGATTGTAATAATGCTGGAACTCACCGAGCTTTCTCTCAAGATCGAGCGTATTCCAGAAAATAATATGATCTAGAATTTCCCTGCGAATGGTTCCTATTAGCGTTCGACAAAGGAATGGGATGGGAATACCGGTGACAGTCTTGATGCTGAACATCCTACACAGGGTCGCGCCATTGACATCGCCGGCGTATACAGCGAAGCCGATGAGGCGCCGCGTTGCCGTCCCATTTCGCAGAGGAAAAGATTCGTATCGTACTGGACTGCAACAAGATCGCAAAAATGGGTAAGGTGCTAGCTTTTATAGGCAAGGCCGCTTGCTAAAAATGCGATAGTCCATGTCCGGAAACAACGAATCTCGTTCCGCTATCGCCTCCAGGTAGCCGTGATCGACATGGCCGGATTCGAGCATGTTGGCGAGCCGGTCGAACCGGTGCAGGTGTGTCTTGATGCGACGAACCGCGTATTCGACGCTCGTGCCGGTCTTCATAATAAATGCCCAATCGCTGGATTGGGCGAGAAGCAGCTCTCGAGCAGCCTGGTCCAAAATCCAGCGATGAGTCTCCTTGGCATCTGGAAACATGCTGGCCAGCCGGCTCATGCGCTCCCCAGCGTCGAACAAGAGGGGATAAATCCAGTCATTGGTGCCGTTCAGCCACACTTCGTGATAGCCGCCGGCACCCCAGCTGCATTCAGGCGCCACGACCGTCTCGACGTCGGAACTAAGCCTCAAGAATTCAGCAGCCGAAATCGCCCGCACCTCATCTTGATCGTAGGCCATTTTACGAAATAGAAAATCGATCCACTGCGGGCCCTCGTACCACCAGTGGCCGAACAACTCGGCGTCGTACGGTGCGACTATGATCGGCGGCCGACCCATTTGCGAGTTGAGCCATCGCACCTGGTGCTGCCGATTGAACAGAAAATTATCGGCATGCGAGGCAGCCCGATCGCGAGCCCACTCGGGATGATAGGCCTCCTTCCAATCGCCACGCCCCGTGATTCGGTGATACTTCAGGCCGGTAAAAGTCTTGATCCCGGCATGGCGCAAGGTTTCGATATGGGGAGCGTCTACATCGAATCCTGCGTCCCGGTAAAATTCGCGGTACACCGGGTCTCCTGGGTAGCCTTCTTCAGCCGACCAGACCTGTTTGCTGGATTCGTAATCGCGACCAAATGCGGCCGGACCCGAGGGCGTCCGGACGGGGCAATAAACGCCGTGGCGCGGTGGAGGATCCGCGCCAAGTATGCCGTGGGAATCGAGGAAGAAAAAATCGATTCCGAACTCGGCAAGAATCCGATCAATTCCCGGGATGTAGCCACATTCCGGCAACCAGATACCGGCGGGTCGATGACCGAGTATTCGCTGATGGGTGCGTATTGCCATCGACAGTTGCGCGTAGATACTCTCTTCATGCGTGGCCAGCAGTGGAAAATAGCCGTGGGTGGCGCCGCAGGTAATGATCTCCAATTGGCCAGACTCCAGCAGCGAGCGAAAAGGTTGCACCACATCCCGCTGGTAGCGATCGACAAACTGGGTTCTCAACTGGTTAAATCTTTTCTGGTAGTACTCGACGACGGGGCCGAGGTATTGGTCGCCGGCGGTTCTGGTCCGTTCTGTTTCCAGTGCGGCGAGGCGAGTATCGAGATACGACACGTATCTTTGCTGCAATAGCGGGTCCGTCATCATCGAAAGTAGCGTCGGTGTCAGCGACATCGTAGTTCGAAAATGGACACCGTCGTTTCTTAGACCCTCGAAAATCTCCAAAAGGGGTAAGTACGTCTCAGTCAACGCCTCAAAAAACCAATCCTCTTCGAGGAATCTCTCATATTCGGGATGGCGCACGAAGGGAAGGTGTGCGTGCAGCACAAGAGCGAAGTAGCCTGTGGGATTCAATTGCTTAGTCCATCTTGGTTTACGGGTCGAGGCGCGAGACGCGCTCCCGTCCCAATGAGTCCAGACTTGTTGGTGAGGAAACCGGCGATACGTTGCTTTCCCTCTGCTTCAAAGCCGAGTTTTCTCGCACCGACTCAAACTCGTCCATGGTTAATGCCCACTTCGTGCCAAGTGGGGCCTCGGCAAGGAGTTGGCGAGCGCGGACGATGCCCGTCGACCATTCCAACACAAATTTGCCATCCTCCACGTACCGACCGATTTGCAGAAACACACTGTCCTGCGGCACGTTTGGATTGATCTGGAAATACCTGCCGCCACTGTCGCGTCGGACTGCGATCTCCTCGATCACTTCGAATCGTTTGTCAACAAGCCGTCCCAGGCGCAGGGTGAGATTCTGCATCTGTTGTGATTCGTCCGGTTTGAGTCCCCAATAGGCATACAGGATACCCGGTTTCTGCGGCAGCAAGATGATTCGGTGTGTCCTGAGCCGCGGCAGAGTTTCGATGTCTTCCCCGAGGTCTGCCGGGTAACGCCGGTATACCGGAGATGTGCCGGCAGGGGTGGTCGCGTATTTTGCGCTCTCGATGCGCTGTTCATCGTCGCCGGCATGGTTGGCCTCTTCGACCATATCGAGGTCAGGTTCGCGTTCAGCCACGGACGGTACATTGGGTTCCTTGGATTTCATGGCCTTCTTGGCATCCTTGGATTTCTTGGCATCCTTGGATTTCTTGGCAGCCTTGGATTTCATGGCCTTCTTGGCTTCCTTGGATTTCTTGGCTTCCTTGATTTCCTTGGGTTTCTTGGCTTTCTTCGTTGGCGTTTTCTCGACCGAGTCTCGCTTACTCATAGTGGTTCGATAGTATCCAGATTAAGGTATGTTGAGCCATTTGATTGGCATCACGATTGTCACGGTAAATCGGTGAATTCCTCCGACGCCACGGTACTAGCGGGCAATCACCATGATTCGTGCCCCGGTGTCGAATACGGACGTGTAAGGTGCAATCCATGATGTGTCGGGCATCTACGTAATCATACCACCGGTGCTTTACGGTGTCGCGACGCAGCTCAGCGCCTCGACGCCAGCAACGATTGGTAAAGTCCCAGATATTTGTCCACGCTATCGCGCCAAGAATAAGAACCACGCATGGCGCTCTGCAATAGATCGCTCCACACGTAGGGCTGATTGTAGATCTCCAGCGCGCGACGGATGGCCGCGACCAGGGCCTCCGCATCGACACCATCGATCACGATACCGGTTGCGGTGCCGGCAGCTATCGTCTGCGGATTGGTGTCGGTAACGGTATCTGCCAGGCCACCGACGCTCCGGACGATGGGAATCGTTCCATACCGCATGTTGTGTATTTGAGCCAGACCGCAGGGTTCAAAGCGGGAGGGCATTAGAAAAAAATCCGCGCCGGCTGCCATCTGATGCGACAAAGGTTCGCTGTAGCCTATACGCACGGCGATATCGCATACTTGTTGTTCTGCAAAGTTGACGAGTTGCTGTTCATAATTTGGGTTACCCGTACCGAGAATCGCAAGCTGTACCGGTAGCTTTGCGAGTTCGGGAAGAGCACCGATGACAAGATCGACGCCCTTTTGATCCGTCAGGCGATGCACGAATGCGATCAGAGGCTTATCGGATTTTTCCTGCAGACCAAGAATTTTTTGAAGGGATTGTTTATTCTCCGCCTTGCGGTCGATGTTGTCGGCATCGTAATGCGCAACGATAAACTCATCATGTGCAGGATCCCAGACCTGTTCATCGATACCATTCAGTATTCCGCTGATTTTCTCGGAACGCTGGTGAAGAAGGCCGTCCAAGCCCGCGCCAAATTCGGCGGACTGTATTTCGCGTGCGTAAGTCGGGCTCACCGTGGTGATGCGATCGGAGAAGATCAGGCCTCCCTTGATGAACGAAAGATGCTCGTAAAATTCGAGTCCATCTGCGGACCATAGATATTCCGGCAGCTTTAGGTCCACAAAAGTGTCATATGGAAATACGCCTTGGTAAGCCAAATTGTGGATCGTGAACACGGTCGCCGGGCGATCAGCGGATTGGCTCAGTAATGCGGGTATCAGGCCGGTTTGCCAGTCATTGCAGTGTACGATCTGGGGCAGCCATCCGGTTTCGACTATTCCAAGTGAAATCGCGTGAACCGCACGGCATAGCAGGGCGAAGCGCTGCGCGGTGTCTGGCCAGGGGATATTGTGCTCATCATTATAGGGATCGCCCCTCCGCCCGTAGAGCGAGGGACAGTCAACGAGCCAGGTAACCACGTCACTGCCCGGCAAGGTGGTTTCCAACAGCCGGACCGGGTGACCGGTCTCCGGAATCGTGAATTCGGCCTTGATTATCGGCGCCACCACCGACTCGACCACGTCGCGGTACCCCGGTATCACCAACCGGACGTCACAGTCGAGCGCCGCCAATGCTGCCGGCAAACTCCCCATCACGTCACCCAATCCGCCCGTTTTGACTAGCGGATACGCTTCGCTGGCAGCAAAAAGAATACGGTACACGGTAGAATTGGCAGTTTTAGGATTAGGAATGTCGTTACGATCACAGGCGGCGGAGGGTGGATAGTCCGCCGGAGCTGAACCGTGTGCTACGCTTCATCGGTTTGTAGGTTTCATAATAATAGCGATATGGCGGCTCAAGTCCAAAAGTCCCTGAACTGTGGTAAATGGTATTGCAAGCATGACAAGTAATTCAAGCATTAAAGTTGTGCTGTGTTGGCATATGCACCAACCCCAGTATATGGATTTCACGAGCGGCGCGTACTCCCAGCCTTGGACATATCTGCACGCAATCAAGGACTACGTGGATATGGCAGCCCACTTGGAGGCACACCCGGCTGCACGAGCAGTTATTAATTTCGCCCCCATTTTGTTGAACCAGATTCAGGACTATGCCAGTCAGGTTGCGGAAATGTTGCAGCACGGCGGCCCCATTCGTGATCCACTGCTGTCGGCGCTGGCCGACCCAGCGCTTCCCGTCGAGCGCTGGCAGCAAGAGATATTGATCTCAGCGTGTTTGCGAGCGCATCGGGCAACAATGATAGACCGCTTTCCAGACTTCCGTTCCCTGGTAGATTTGGCTTCGACCTTTGGGCAGCATCCTGATGCGCTCGATTATATCGACGAGCAGTTCATCGCCGACCTGCTGGTGTGGTATCACCTCGCATGGATGGGTGAAACGGTTCGTCGACAGCACGCGAAGGTTGCAGAGTTGATGGAAAAGGGGCGGCGGTATACGTTGCACGACCGTCGCGAGTTGCTGAATATCATCGGTGAACTGCTCTCCGGCCTCATTCCGCGCTATCGGTCACTCGCCGAGAACGGCCAAATCGAACTTGCGGTAAGTCCGTACGCGCACCCCATTTTGCCGCTACTTTTGGACCTGCGGAGCGCGCAGGAGACAATGCCTGACGCACCGATGCCGGCCGCCGCTAAGTATCCCGATGGACCGAGTCGGGCCGGTTGGCATATCGAACACGCCATAGCCGTTTTCCGCGAACATTTCGGCACCCGGCCTGTAGGATGCTGGCCGTCGGAGGGCAGTGTGAGTGAGCAGACGCTGACGCTGCTGGAAAAGCACGGATTCAAGTGGTGCGCCAGCGGCGAGAGCGTTCTGCACCACAGCGTGCAGAAAAGTGGTGAATCGCTGGAACAAAAACGCAGGCACTACTTATATCAGCCTCACCGTGTTGGCAATGGAAACATTTCTTGTTTTTTTCGCGATGACCGTTTGTCGAACCAGATCGGCTTCGTGTACTCGGACTGGCACAGCGACGATGCGGTCGCCGATCTGCTGCATCACCTGGAGAACATAGCGCAGAGTTATTCCGATCTTCCGGACACCGTGGTCTCGATCATTCTGGATGGAGAAAACGCATGGGAGTACTACCCGGAAAACGGGTATCATTTTCTCACCGCGCTGTATGAAAAATTGCTCAAACACCCGGATATCCATTTGTGTACTTTTCGCGATTGTTTGGAGGCGGGTGTGCCGTCAAACCGGCTGCCCAATCTCGTGCCGGGAAGCTGGGTCTACGGGACGTTCTCGACCTGGATCGGTGTTCCGGACAAGAATCGGGGATGGGACATGCTCGTCGAAGCGAAGCAGGCGTACGACCGTGCCGTCGTCGAGGGACTGGCGGGCGAGCGTCTTGACGAGGCTCGGTTGCAGCTCGCCGTGTGTGAGGGCTCGGACTGGTTCTGGTGGTTTGGCGACGATAATCCCGCCGAGGCTGTGAGCGACTTCGATCGCCTGTACCGCATGCACCTTTCCCACCTGTACCAGTTGATTGGAATCGAGCCGCCCGAATATCTCTCCAGACCGTTTACTTTCGGCGGCGGTGAACCCGCGCTGGGTGGAACGATGAAGCGCTAGGGACCGGCCGGATCACGCATGGATACTGACAGCACGCAGCAGCTCTTCGATCGCCGCCGGGCCGGACTCCTACTGCATCCAACGTCACTGCCGCGGGCCCGACTAGAGGGGTGTTTAGGTACGGAAAGCTGCCGTTTCATAGACTTTCTCGTCAACGCCGGATTCACCGTCTGGCAGATGCTGCCGCAGGCCCCGACACACGGTGACCGCTCTCCCTATAATTGTCTCTCGGTCCATGCTGGAAATCCGGCGTGGATCTGCCTTTCCCGGCTGCGGGACGCGGGTTGGCTGTCCGGGCAAATCGACGCAGAACGCAGGCAGGTAATGCTGCGCCAGGCCCGTCTGGGTTTCCTCGATCAGGCCGGCGACGCGGATCGCGAGGCGTTCGACGTATTTTCCGAGAACAACAGGCATTGGCTGGACGATTACGCGCTGTTCGTGGTGCTGCGTGAAAAACATGAGCTGCGCGGCTGGTTCGACTGGCCCCCACCCCTGCGAGACCGCCATCCAGAGGCGTTGGCGGAGGCCCGTGCCACGCTTCGGGACAGCATTGCACAGGTGTATTTCGAACAGTTCGCCTTTTTCAGACAGTGGATGGATGTCAAGGAATACGCCAATAAAAACGGTGTGCGGCTATTCGGAGATATACCCATCTACGTTGCACACGACAGCGCCGATGTTTGGGCGAATCGGCAGTATTTTGACGTAGAAGACGATGGCAGGCTGCGCAGCGTGGCCGGTGTGCCACCCGACTATTTTTCCGAAACCGGTCAGCGTTGGGGCAACCCGCACTACGACTGGAACGCCATGGAGAGGGATCGATTCGGGTGGTGGCGTGACCGGTTTGCCGCAAGCTTTAACCTGTTCGATCTGGTTCGGGTCGATCATTTTCGCGGCTTCGAGGCGTACTGGTCGATTCCGGCCGACCAGGAAACCGCCGTCAACGGACACTGGTGCGAAGCGCCCGGCAAAGAATTATTCGAAACGCTTTACAGGGAGTTTGCCTCCCTGCCGATCGTCGCTGAAGATCTCGGGTTGATCACACCCGAAGTCATTGCGCTGAGAAAAAGCTTCGGCATCCCGGGTATGAAAGTGCTTCAATTCGCTTTCGACGGTGATGCGGATAATCTATACCTGCCGCACAATCACGAACGGCTCTCGGTTGTTTACACCGGTACCCAGGACAACGACACAACGGTTGGCTGGTTCTATGGCCTCGCGCGGGAGCAGCAGGATCGGGTAATGGCCTATCTTGGGTACCCTGCAGAGGAGATGCCATGGCCGCTGATTCGGGCCGCGTATGCGTCGGTGGCGAATTTGGCGGTGATTCCGCTGCAGGATATCCTGTCGCTGGGCAGCGACCATCGAATGAATACCCCCGGGACAACGCAGGGCAACTGGCTGTGGCAATTCGGGTGGGAGCAGCTCACCCCGGAACTGACACAGCGGACGAGAGAAATGGTTTCGCGTTACGGACGTTGAACCGTCAAAGCCATATCATATAACCTGTTTCGAACGGATGGCTGAGGTTCGGGTGATGCGGATACATGCGGATCTGAAACTCCTGCAGACCAGGAAGTTCCGGTTTCAGATCGAGACGAAATTCGGTCGATCCTTGCTCATCGGTTTCGAAGGGTTCCATCGCATAGACCGCGCTGGCGATGAATTTACCCTCGTTGGAGCGAATACCTACCTGACATTCAACCCGAACATCGTCGGCAGCGAGGCGCTTGAGGTCCGCTATGACGTGTATCGGCAGAGTGTCGCCTGAATTAACTTTTTGCGGCGGATCGTCGACACAACGAAGCGCCACGTCGCCCCACGCTTCGGAGATTCGCGCTTTCCACTGTGCCAGTTCACGGGCGGGTGCGGCATCATCGCGGGCAAACACTGAGTGCTGCAGGGCGGCGGGATGATAATAGTCGCGAACGTAGTCCGTGACCATTCGTTTTGCATTGAAATGGGGAATAATCGACTTCATCGAGGCCTTTGACAACTGGACCCATTGTTCGGGGTAACCGTGCCCGTTCCGGTCGTAGTACAGTGGGATGACATGATGTTCGATGATGTCCAGAAGGGCCTGTGCCTCCTCCTTATCCCGGAATTCCGGGTCGCACTGGAGATCGTGGGGAGTAATTGCCCAGCCGTTCTCTCCGTTGTAGCCCTCGCCCCACCATCCGTCCAATATGCTCAAGTTGATGACGCCGTTGATACCGGCTTTCTGCCCCGACGTGCCGCTCGCCTCCAACGGGTGCTCCGGCGTGTTGATCCAAACATCCACGCCGGCAACGAGTTTTCGCGCAAGCGCCAGGTTGAAATCTTCCAGCAGCACGATCTTGCCCTCGAACTCGGGGCGGCGGGAGTAGTTGTATATCGTGCTGATGAGGCTCTGCCCCGGGTCGTCCTTAGGGTGGGCCTTGCCCGCGAACAGCAACAGCACCGGCCGATCCGGGTCGTTGACCAGCCGATTGAGTCTTTCGGGGTCCGAGAACAAGAGTGTGGCGCGCTTGTACGTGGCAAACCTGCGCGCGAAACCGAAGGTGAGCACGTCGGGCTCCTCCGGCACCAGGTGGCGAATCAAGCGCTGGACATGGACATCGCTGACGCCGTTTCTTCGATGCTGTTGTTTGGCCCGTTCGCGCACGCCTTCCAGCAGCATGGACTTGAGCGTTTGTCTGACACTCCAGTAATTTTGATCCGGGATGTCATCTACGCGATCGCCCCAGTAAGCCTCGTTTGGCAGCTCGTTCCGCCATGTACGATCGAAGCGCATATCGAACGTATTGGCCCACTCGCGAGCCAGAAACGTTGGCACATGAACGCCGTTCGTCACGTGACCGATGGGATTTTCGTCGTGCGGAATCTGCGGCCACACGTACGCCTCCATCTGCGACGCGACGCCGCCGTGAATCCGGCTCACGCCATTGTGAAACCTGGAGCCGCGCAGGGCCAAAGCGGTCATGTTGAACGCACCGTGGTTGTTGGGTGTCGTACCGAGCTTCGTTATCACCTCCAAAGGCACGCCCATGCTGTCGGCGAATTCGGCGAAGTAGCGGGCAAACAACGCCGGCTCGAAGATGTCGTGACCGGCGGCCACCGGGGTGTGAGTCGTAAAAACGGTTCCCGCCGCGACGAGCTCCAGCGCGCTTTCGAATTCCAGGCCCTTGCCGATATGCTCCCGTACCCTTTCCAGTACCAGGAAAGCCGCGTGACCCTCGTTGATATGCCATACCGTAGGCGCGTAGCCCAGCGCACGCAGTGCGCGCACGCCGCCGATACCCAGGACGATTTCTTGCCGCACTCTCGTTTCACTGTTGCCGCCGTAAAGTTCATAGGTGATGCGGCGATCGTCGTCGCTGTTTTCCTCGAGGTCACTGTCCAGTAAATAAAGAGTGATATGGCCCGCCGTGGCCCGCCAGACTTTAAGCACTACGATTCGGCCGGCGATTTCGACGCGGACAACCAAGTCGTTGCCCTTGGCGTCGACCGCGGGCGTCACCGGCAGATCTTGAAAATTCGTTCGTGCATAGTGTGCGATTTGTTTGCCCTGGCCGTCGATGGTCTGTTTGAAATAGCCGCGCCGGTAGAGTAATCCAACGGCCACGAACGGCAGCACGAGGTCACTCGCCGCCTTGCAGTGGTCGCCGGCTAGAATACCCAGTCCGCCGGAGTAAAGCGGCACGCTCTCGTGAAATCCGAACTCGGCGCAGAAATAGGCAACAAGGTCTTTCTCAGGGTCCAACAGTCCGCTCACCTCAGACTGTATGGATTCGGTGTAGTAGGTTTCGTAAAACGATATGACGCGGTTGTAGTCTTCGAGAAATATTCGATCCTCCGCGGCTTCGTCCAGCTTTTGCTGGGACACGCGGCGCAGGAAAACCTTCGGATTGTGACCGGATGCTTCCCACAATTCCCGGTCGAGACGAAAAAACAGCCCCCGCACCGAACGGTCCCAAGTGTAGAGCAGGTTGTCGGCCCACTCCTCGAGCTTCGACAAATTATCGGGGAGCTTCGGTTGAACCTCGAACGAAAAACGCGTTGGTTTCATATTTTGTATTAATGCTTCCCCCAAGTGAACATTCGACGGCCAATCAATGGCTCAATAAGTCGTCCCTGTAAACATGCTGCTCGATTTGCCGTAGAATAATCATAAGTCACGTCACCTACAATAGATTTTCTCCATTGACCACGAACCAAACAGTCTCCGGAATTCTCGGGACGGTTCATACCGTTTCAAAAATAGCTTTGCATTTGTGTTGAGGCGATTGTCTCCCGAGGAGCACAAGATTTGACTGGATCTCCGCGTCGCCAGGCTCCTCGCGAAGACAACCGCGGTCATAGCGAGCGCAGCGAAACAATCCAGTAAAATACCCTATCTACGACCGAGTGGTACTAAAACAGATAGCCTTTTGTGAGATATTACACCAGCGAAGCAACGTCACGACGTAGGCGGCAAACCATGGAGTTTTCAATGCAAAACAACGACTTACAGTGTGCGGGTTAACGTCCCGTTGGTACTATAATAGGGTGAAGTTGGGGCAGAACAGCCAATGAACCATACCGCGATTCTTGAAAGGCACTCGAACGAGTCGCTCAGTCGCCTCATTCCCCGTCTGGAGGCGCGCTTTGCCGGCGATATCGACGAGGGAGAGTGGCAAGCCTACCTGCAGCGCATCAAAACGCACTTCCCGCGGCTATTCAAGCTGCTGCACCGGCTCTACGGCGGTGAATACGACTTCTTTTACTACCTGGAGGATATACTGGCCACCGCCACCCACATGTGGGCATCGCGCCCAGCCGAGCTGAAGGCGCTGGATGTGATGCGCGAGGCTGATCCCCACTGGTATCAGTCCCATCGCATGATCGGCGCGATGTGCTACGTCGACCTGTTCGCCGGTGATCTCGCCACCCTCCGTGAGCGAATCCCTTATTTCACGGAGCTCGGTGTTACCTATCTGCACCTGATGCCGCTGTTCAAGTCGCCCGGGGGCGATAACGACGGCGGTTACGCGGTGAGCAGTTATCGGGATGTGGACCCTCCGATCGGTACCATGGACGAGCTTGCCCAGCTGGCAACCGAGCTGCGCCACCACGGCATCAGCCTGGTGCTCGACTTCGTTTTCAACCACACCTCCGACGAGCACGACTGGGCGAAACGGGCCCTGGCAGGGGATCCAGAATATCAAGAGTATTACCGCATGTTTCCCGACCGCCAGCAGCCGGACGCGATCGAGAAGACCGTTAGAGCGATATTCCCGGATGAGCACCCCGGGTGTTTCACCTACCGCAGCCGTATCCGCAGGTGGGTGTGGACCACGTTCCACAACTACCAGTGGGATCTCAACTACGAGAATCCGGCGGTGTTCAGCGGCATGGCCGCGGATATGTTGTTTCTTGCCAACCAGGGGGTAGAGGTACTGCGGCTGGACGCGGTCGCGTTTCTCTGGAAGCGATTGGGGACAAGTTGTGAGAATCTGCTCGAAGCGCATGTCCTCATTCAAGCCTTCAACGCGGTGTTCAAGATCGCCGCCCCGGCCTTGGAATTCAAGTCCGAGGCCATCGTGCACCCGGACGAAGTCGCCAAATACGTCAGCGAGGACGAGTGTCCGCTGTCTTACAATCCCAACCTCATGGCGCTGCTCTGGAACACCCTGGCAACCCGGGACGTGCGGCTGTTGCAAACCTCACTGAAAAAACGCTTCTCGCTTCCGCCGGGCTGCGCCTGGGTGAACTACATCCGCTGTCACGACGATATCGGTTGGGCGTTTTCAAATGAAGATGCGATGACGCTCAATATCAAGCCGCACGATCATCGGCGCTTCCTCACGGATTTCTACATTGGGAGGTTTCCCGGCAGCTTTGCGCGCGGTTTACCCTTTCAGGAAGATCCGGTTACCGGGGACGCCCGCGTCTCGGGCACTACCGCATCGCTGTGCGGACTTGAAAAGGCGCTGGAAGAGGGGGATTCCGACGAACAGGAATTGGCGATACGACGCATTCTGCTGCTCCACGGAGTTATCTATACCATCGGCGGTATTCCACTCCTTTACGTGGGCGATGAACTGGGCATGATGAATGACTACCAATACACTCAGTCAACGGAGAAGGATGGCGACAGCCGCTGGGTGCATCGTCCGGTGTTCGATTGGCAGCGTGCGGAGCTGCGCAAGGACCCGCAGAGCGCCGCCGGCCGCATCTATCTGGGCCTGCTCCGTTTGGCGCAGATTCGGCAGCAGAACCTGGCCTTTACCCGGGCCGACACCGAGATCACGGACACCGGAAACGATCAGGTGTTTGGTTACTTTCGGCAGCATGAAGACCAAAATATACTGGTGTTGGCCAACTTCTCCGAGCGACAACAAATCGTCGCCGCCAAGCGGCTGCGGCTTCTCGGGATGCGCAAAACCTTGACAGACGTTCTGGCAGGCAAGACCGTTGTGGCCACGCAGCAACTGGTCATAGAGCCCTATCAGCTCATGGTCCTGATGGGAATCCGGTAAGGCTCGAGGCGACCTAAACGTGCGACCCCTGATATTCGGTGAAGTACTGTTCGATCAGTTTTCCGACGGCACGTCGGTACTCGGGGGGGCGCCCTTCAATGTGGCCTGGCACCTGCGGGGATTCGGCCTCGACCCGCTGATGATCAGCCGCATCGGCGAAGATGCCGGTGGGCACGAGATCACCCAGGCCATGACCGAGTGGGGAATGGACGGGCGGGGGATCCAAATCGACGCGAATCGACCTACCGGAATCGTGAGAGTAACCCTGGGTTCGGGACAACACACCTTCCATATTCTGCCGGATCAGGCCTACGATTTTATCGATGCCCAAGCGGCCCGCGAGGTTTTTTCGAAAAGCGGTGCCGGGCTCGTCTATCATGGCACCCTGGCGCTTCGTTCGCCGGTATCCGGAGCGGCGCTCGAGGCCCTGCTGGACACCGGCGATACTCCGGTCTTCCTGGATATCAATCTCAGGGACCCCTGGTGGCAGGCCGCGGATCTGCCCGCGTTGTGCACACGGGCTCGGTGGCTGAAGGTCAACGAAGATGAACTCAATCTAATCTCTCATTCGCTTGATATCGGGTCGCCGCGGCTCGAAGAACAGGCCGCGGGTCTTCGAGACCGCTTTGGCCTGGAGCTCCTCCTCGTGACCTGCGGGGCGCGGGG
>JAHEIO010000329.1 GCA_024639325.1 Gammaproteobacteria bacterium | reverse complement strand
TAAAGCCGGATGCTGGCCCGAATACCGAAGACATGCTCTTCATGAAGGGCGATCGCCAGGGCATCGGCAACGTCAACTATTACCTGTCCTGGAAAGACACGGGCAAGATGACCTGGGCCTTCAAGAGCGATGGCGGTTTCGAATATCTCGATATGGACGTCACCCTTCCAACTGTCGGCCAATGGAACCACATTGCGGTGGTTTTTGATCGGCCCACTGTCTCGCTCTACATCAACGGCACCGAGTACACGTACAATAATGTCGCGACCGGCGGCACCAGCATGGACAAAGACCTGGTGGCCAACGATGAACCGCTCTGGATCGGTGCAGGTCGCGAAGGCGGCACTATTGTTGCGCCGGGTGACTTCTCCGGCCCGTTCAGCGGCGCGATCGACGACTTCGCGATTTTCGACCGTGCGCTGACAGCAGCCGAGATCGAAACCATTCGCACCAGCGCCCCACCGGTTGCGACTGCGACGGTCTTCAACCTTGATGAAAATTCAGCGAACAACACCGTGGTCGGGAATGTTGTTGCCACCGACTCGGACATTGGCGACACGCTCTCCTACGCAATAACGGCAGGTAATATTGGTGGCGCTTTTTCGATAGATGCTAATGGCCAGATCAAGGTCGCCAACAGTGCTGCGCTCGATGTCGAAACGAATCCAACCTTTACTCTGACAATCGAAGCGACTGACGATGGTGCGCCGATTAAATCAGACACTACCAGCGTCAGCATAACGCTGAACGACGTCAACGATGCACCGGTCGCACGGCCCGATGGTGTCCATCTGTCGTTTGACGGCAATGATTTTGTCGAGATCGCAGACCATTCCAGCCTGCAGATGACCGACCATGTCACCATGGAGGCCTGGATCAAGCCGACCGGCTTGGGTACCGGCTCGCAACTCATTCTCAACAAGGAGGGTGAGTACGAGCTGGGGATTATCGCGGATACCGGAGAAATTCTGTTCGCGGTTGCCAAGCCTGACAATACCTGGGCCTGGCATTACACCGGACAATTCGTCACTTTAGACGAATGGAGCCATGTTGCCGTGTCCTACGATGGCGTTGCGGGGGAGGCGAAGACCTATATCAACGGTCAGCTGGTGGATACCTATGCGCAATCTGGCGCGATCGGGGATGTGTATCCGGCCTTCAACGACCTGATGATCGGCGGGCGAGGCAATGATACGGCAGAGCGTTTCGAGGGACAGATCGATGAAGTAAGGGTTTGGAGCGCGACACGCACGCTCGGTGAAATTCAGTCAAGTATGGATGGTCAGCTGACCGGTGCCGAGATCGGCCTGGTAGGCAACTGGCGACTCGATGAGGCCGCCGGTGGTGCGGTTATAGACCAATCGGCATTCGGTAACGATGGTGTCCTGGGAGGCAGTGAGGGTGCTGCTGCAACACCGAGCTACCAGGGCTATGTCACGGACCAGAATACAGTCCTCAATATTGCCGCGGGCGCCGGGGTCCTGGCGAATGATACCGATGTCGACAGCGGTAGCCTGACGGTAACCAATCTCGACACCACCGGCATGCTGGGCATTCTGGTATTGAATACTGCCGACGGCAGCTTCACCTACGATCCGAACGGTGCGTTCGACTACCTGGACGTGGGCGAGCAGGCGACGGAGACCTTTACCTATACGGCCAATGACGGATCATTAGATTCAAATGTCGTGACCGCGACCATTACGATAACCGGCATCAATGATGCGCCGACCGCAACCAACCTGACCACGACCAGTCCCTATAACGAAGGTGATGCGACTGTCGCGATCACCAATATCGTGGTCAGCGATGTCGATGCCGGTGAGACCATCACGGCAACCCTGACCCTGGCCGATACCAGCACAGGCAGCCTGAGTGCCAACGATGGCGCGACCTACAACGGTGGTACCGGTGTCTGGACCATCACCAACACGGTCGCCAACGTAAACACCGCGCTGGCCAATCTGGTCTTCAGCCCGAACACCAACAATGAGACCGACACCACCATCGGTGTCTCAATCGATGACGGTGACGAGGATGCCAGTGGCCCGCTGACCGGGACCATCACCCTGGACGTGACCCCGGCCAATGATGCGCCGACCGCAACCAACCTGACCACGACCAGTCCCTATAACGAAGGTGATGCGACTGTCGCGATCACCAATATCGTGGTCAGCGATGTCGATGCCGGTGAGACCATCACGGCA
>JAHEIO010000328.1 GCA_024639325.1 Gammaproteobacteria bacterium | reverse complement strand
CGTAATCCAGACTGCCGGCCAGCGTGATGTTGCCATAGGCGTCGATCGCAAACAGACCACCCGGGTCGCCGCCGACGATCGAATAGCTCAGGGTCTGGGCGGGAAGATCCGGGTCAGATGCCACCACGGTACCGAGATGGGTACCGACGGGAATGTCTTCGAATACGTTGTAGGTGTCGTCAGCGGCGACCGGCGCATCGTTCATGTCCGCCGTGAAACTGATGGTCGGCGAACCCGTGTCGATCAGCAGTCCATCCGAGACCGTGACATCATAGCTCGGTGCGTTCTCGCTACCGTCGTGCACGAACTGGATCTCGCCGTCGATGATCTGTTGTTGCGTGAAGCTGGTAACGGTTTCGCCCGTAGACACCAGCTGAAATTCACCGTTCTCGACATTGGTCATCATGAACAGCAGATCCGGGTCGTTGCTGTCGGCGTCTGTCGCGCTGAGATCGCCCGATCCAAGAATGGCCGTATCGCCTTCCCCGATGGTCAGACTGTTGTTGATTATCTCCGGAGGATTGTCATCGCTGAGTATCGTACCGATACCCTGAATACCTCCGGCGATGACATGTGCTCCACCGTCGTAATTGGCATTACCGCTCAGGCCGGTCAGGTTCAGCAACACGGTTTCGTTCGATTCGATCACCGAATCGGCATTCACGGTGACCGTGACCGTCTTGGTCGTCTCGCCCGGCGCAAAGGTCAGTGTGCCCGGATTGGCCACCGAGACCGTATAATCGCTGCCGGCGTTGGCTGAGCCATCCACGATCTCGTACTGGACGGTGACATCACCCGTCGCCACCGTCGGCGCAGAGTCGAGACTGACCGTGAAGGTCATATCAACCGTGGCGTTGTTCAGACCCGGATCGACAACTGTGCCGCCGTTTGGCAGGAAGCCTGCCGTATCCCCGTTGCCGCTGACAAAGGCCGCCCCGGTGAAGGTAATCTGGTAGTCTCCGCCATCATTTGCGCCGTTCGGAAACGCGCCAGGATCACGAGCCTCGCTTTCGGAAAGGTTTTGATCCCCCAGCGCCAGTACGTAGTCTCCCGCTGCGAATGTGCCACTGATGCGCGAGTCGTTCCCGGGCCCGGAATCCCTGTCGGCACCAACCTGAGCGCCCAGGCTGCCATCTGGATTCAGTTGAAACAGGCGAACATCGGGATTTAGACCACCGCTGGTTTCACTCGCGTCGATAGTCAACAGGCCGCCGGTATGCGTAAAGGTCCAGTGATCGACTGAGGTGTCACTGCCCGCATCCTGAATGGTACCGGTGACAATCGCCGAACCACTAAGTGTGGCTTCCGGTTCGCTAACCTCGACATCCGCAACGGATAGCGTCAGTAGAGAATTTACTGCAATTGTCGAGACCGCTGAGGCAGACAGGCCCCCATCATCTGTAACTGTTACATTGATACTGCGGTCACCCGTGATCGGTGCATCCGTCGTATTCTCGAACGTTATGGCTTGAATGGCGGCCTCAAAAACTGATTGATCCGCCGGGCCGGTTAGTGTCACCGTGATTTGACCAGGGACAGATATATTTACGGATGTACCGAGACCAACCACTCCACTGACGTCCAGCTGGTCTCCGGCTTCCGAATTGCTCAGAGTTATCGTCGCGCTGCTCAGCTGGGGTCCGTCAATATCGAATATGTCGATATCGGTGTCCGCGATGGAGACGGCTGGGCCGCCTTCTATGTAGCTGGCTTGATAATCAGAACCCGTTGCACCACTGCTATCGTCTAAGTCAAGGTCCAGCGTCGGGCCGTCATTGATGTCGTTCAGCGACACGCTGACCGTCGCGGTCGCCGTGGCACCGTCGTCATCGGCCACCTGGTAGGTGATATCCGTGACCGGACCGTTGTAGTTCGACTCCGGCGTGAAGGTGATGTCGCCCGTCGTGCCGTTGACCGTCCACGTGCCTTCGCCCGCCACCGCCAGCGTCGTCACGTAGGTCCCCGGGTTCGCCGGATCCGCGATCTGCACCGTGCTCGGATCGATCGTGCCGTCCACATCAAAGTCGTTGGCCAGCACGTCGATCGTCACCGCCACGTCCTCGTCGGTCGTGTCGCTGTCGGCCACCGCCGTCGGGCCGTCATTGATGTCGTTCAGCGACACGCTGACCGTCGCGGTCGCCGTGGCACCGTCGTCATCGGCCACCTGGTAGGTGATATCCGTGACCGGACCGTTGTAGTTCGACTCCGGC
>JAHEIO010000049.1 GCA_024639325.1 Gammaproteobacteria bacterium | reverse complement strand
CCTGATCGGCAGCTCCAGCGGCGCGGCACTGGGAGCCGTGATCGTCCTGTATTTTGGACTAGGCGAAGTGTCTTGGGTGCTGATGCCGTCAGGGGGCATGCTCGGGGCGCTCGTTGCGATGATCCTCGTCTATGTACTCGCAGGCCGGGACGCCAGCATAGTCACCATCGTACTGGCCGGGGTTGCCATCAATTCACTGGCGGTCGCATTGATGTCTCTGATTTTGAATCTAGCGCCAAGCCCCTACGCTGTGCAGGAAATCGTTCTCTGGACGCTGGGGTCCGTATCCAATCTCGGCATGACTGATCTTTGGGTGATGCTGCCCGCGACCGTATTGGGATGGCTGCTGTTCGTCGGAACCGGAAACGCACTGGAGTTGCTGACCCTTGGGGAGGACACCGCCCGGTCCATGGGTGTAAACCTCGGCTTCCTCCGCACCCGACTCTTCCTCGCGGTCGCGCTGTCCATAGGCGCCGCGGTGTCGGTAACCGGGGCCATTGGCTTCATCGGACTGGTAATTCCTCACTTACTGAGGCCGCTGGTCGGATACCAGCCGGGCCGCCTCCTTGGTGTGAGTGCGCTCGGGGGGGCCGCGATGCTGCTCGCGGCCGACATCGCTGTTCGTCTGATGCCTCCCGGACCGGAGATCAGGATTGGGGTGCTCACCGCGATCGTCGGTGCCCCGTTCTTTCTATTTCTGATACTCAAAACACGTCGCTGGCAGATATAGCCCGCATGTTGAAGATCAGGAACGTGGAAGTCAGCCTGGGGAACCAGAAAATCGTAAGGGGCGTCGACCTGAACGTTCGCCGTGGCGAAGTACTCGGACTGCTTGGGCCGAACGGGGCGGGCAAATCCACGCTATTGCGGGCGGTGCTGCAACTCATCCCCACCCAGCGGGGTAATATCGAACTTGAGGGTGCCCCCCTAAACAGCGTTCCTGTCGAGCAGCGCGCCCGGCGGGTCGCTTATCTCGCGCAACAGGGACCGGTTAACTGGCCACTGACCGTGGAACGTCTGGTTGCATTGGGACGCTTTCCCCACCGGCCTGGCTGGCAACGCCTCACGGTCGAAGATCGGTCGGTGGTAGAGCGAATTCTTGACCAGACCGACCTCCGGAAACTCGGTGAACGAACCGTGACTACGCTATCAGGTGGGGAGCGAACCCGGGTATTGCTCGCCCGCGCTCTGGCGGTCGGCGCCCCCCTCCTGCTCGCGGACGAGCCGGTTGCGGCACTGGATCCGGCCCATCAGCTTCAGATCATGCAGTTATTACGCGACTACTGCGATGAAGACCACGCCGTCATTGTGGTGATTCATGATTTGACGCTTGCTGCGCGCTTTTGTCACCGGCTTGCGCTAATGCACGAGGGTGCGATAGTTGCCGTTGGGTCGGCTCGCGCCGTGCTCACGCCGGAAAACCTGGCGAGCGTATACAATATCGACGCACGATTCGGGCAGGGTGAAGATTTCTTTGTCATCCCCTGGCAGAGCCCAGGGAAACAGCGATAGCTGCAGCAGTCTTGATTACGCAATCTGGATGTCGAAATTGACAGGTTCGGCAAATGCATATAAGTTGACGCACTTGCTTCAGGTGAACGGGAAGCCGGTGGAAGACCGGCGCTGCCCCCGCAACGGTATGTGACCTGAAGGACCGGCGAGACGCCACTGCCTCCGATAAGGGGGTGGGAAGGTGCCGGTCCAGATCGTTTGGAGTCACGAGCCCGGAGACCGGCCTGAAGATCGTCGAAAACGGTGTTGCGGAGGGTAATACCAGCGCCATGTGAGCGACTCCTCTGTGCAACGCATTCGTGCGGGTGAGCACAATAGCGAGGAGATCGCGATGATCAGACCCATTTCAGTTGGCCTTTGCTGCACGGCATGTGCAGTCCTGTCCCCACACATCCACGCGGCAAAGACACCTGAAGTCGTCGTTACCGGAACCCGGCACCCGGTATCGATCGATGCCCTGCCAGCCGCGGCTACCGTCTACACGCGGGAACAGATCGAGGGGCTGCAATACCAGGCCCTTCCCGAACTTCTCAACCAGTCCATTGGTCTGGACATCGTGCAAAACGGCGGGCCGGGCAAGGCTGCGACCCTTTACATTCGCGGCTCCGAAGCTGACCACGTCCTCGTTCTCGTGGACGGTATCAGGGTGGGGTCCGCGACGCTGGGCCTCACCGCGTTTCAGCTGATACCGATCTATCAGATTGAACGCATTGAAATCTTGCGGGGACCGCAATCCAGCATCTACGGATCGGAGGCCATCGGTGGTGTCCTGCAAATCTTCACACGCAAGGGCAGCGGGCCGACTAACTTCGGCGTAACAACCGCTGGCGGTACTTACAAAACCGTGCAGCTCGGAGCCAGCGTCAACGGTAAGCACAACGGTACACACTACAGCGTCGCCGCATCTCACGACAGAACCGATGGCTTCGATGCGCGAAAACCGGTACCCGGACCTTTTGGCTTCGATCAACCGGACGATGACGGCCATGACAACACGGCTATCCAGATCCGCGCGGGCCATCAGACGCAGAGCGGCAACGAATATGAAGCATTCATTCTGCGAGCCGACGGCCAGACGGATTTCGATGGTTCGTTCGAAGACAGCGAAGAATTCGTTCAACAAGTCCTGGGTGCATCCGCAACATTCAATCCGACCAATAATTGGCAATCGATACTGCGCATCGGGGAAAGCCGGGATGATTCCGACAACTTTGCTCCGGACGGCTCTTTCTCCTCGACATTCAATACAAAACGCAAGCAGGCCTACTGGATCAACAATGTGGAGCTGGGATCCAATGGCGTTCTCACCCTGGGTGCGGACTACCTGGAGGATGTGGTGGACAGCACCTCCGCGTTTACCGAGACCTCGCGCGACAATATCGGGGTTTACGGCCAGTACCTCGCGGACTACGGTGACCACCAGGTGACGCTGTCCTTGCGCAATGACGACAACCAGGCTTTTGGCAGCGAAACCACGGGGGGAATCGGCTGGGGCTACCGTTGGTCGAATGCGATTCGCGTGTATCTTAGGGCAGGCAACGCATTCAAGGCGCCCACATTCAACGAGCTGTACTTTCCCGGTTTCGGTAATCCCGACCTGGACCCCGAGACCGCGGTTTCCTACGAGGCCGGGCTTGAAGGTAGCCCGCGGTGGGGCCGTTGGGCTCTTCGTTTGTTCCGTAACGATGTCGACAACCTGATCATCACCACGATGGACCCGGCGACTGGCCTGTTTGAGCCGAAAAATGTAGAAGCAGCGCGGATTGACGGCCTGGAAGCCGAGGTCACGGCCCTGCTGGGAGGCTGGCAAACCTCTGTGGCGCTTACATTGCTCGATCCAGTGAACAATACCACCGGCGCTCAGCTGCCCCGCCGGGCCAAGGAGAGTCTGAGCATCAACGCCACCAGGCGGTTCAACAGGTTCATACTTGGGGGTCGCATCCTTGCAAAAGGCGACCGGTTCGACGACGAAGTCAATGCCATTCCGGTCGACGGCTACGTGGTCGTCGATCTGCTTGCCGAGTACCTGATAAGCGAGAGTTTCATTCTCAAGGTTAAAGTCGGCAACCTGCTCGACGAAGACTACGAGGAGGTAAGCGGTTTCAACACCGCCGGCCGCAACTTCCTGCTCACGCTCAGGTACAGCAGCCGCTGACAATTGACGCGGGGCACGCCCGTCAATTCTTACCGGCGACCTCGCCGCGATGAAATCCGAGGTCTGCCCAGCTCGAACAATCAATCTCCGGCGTGCCGAGTCGACGTTGCGACCACCAATCAGCCGGCGTTTATAATCGACCTATGCCTCACGCGAATCAACACGTTGTCGTTGGCCTGTCAGGTGGAGTCGATTCCGCCGTTACCGCAGCGTTGCTGCTCGAGCACGGATATGACGTCACCGGTCTTTTCATGAAGAATTGGGAGGAGGACGATGACGAGGAGTACTGCTCCGCGGCGGTCGACCTCGCCGACGCCCGGTCGGTGTGCGACAGACTGGACATAGAACTGAGGACGATCAATTTTTCACATGAATACTGGGAGCGCGTCTTTACAGGATTCCTTCGCCAGTATGAATCCGGATTGACACCGAATCCGGACATCGTGTGCAACAGGGAAATCAAGTTCAAGGAGTTCCTCGAATATGCCCGCTGCCTGGGGGCGTCGCAGATCGCGACCGGTCATTACGCGGGCATCGAACGGGGAACCGAGACCGTAAGGCTGTTACGAGGCCGGGACTGGAACAAGGACCAGAGCTACTTTCTCCACGCGCTGAGTCAGGATGCGCTGCAAAGTTCGCTGTTCCCACTCCACGAATGGTCGAAGACCGAGGTGCGCAACAGGGCCAGGGCGCTGAACCTGCCCGTACATGAAAAAAAAGACAGCACCGGCATTTGTTTCATTGGTGAGCGAAGATTCAAGGACTTTCTCGGCAAGTACATTCAGTCTGCGCCCGGCCAGATTCTGGACCTGAGCGAACGCGTAATCGGGCAACACGACGGACTCAATTTCCACACCATCGGACAGCGCCAGGGGCTGGGAATCGGCGGCGCCGGAGACCCCTGGTACGTGGTGCGCAAAGAGATGGAAACAAACAGGCTCTATGTAGCACAGGGTCATGACCACCGCGCCTTGTTCAGCACATGGCTGACTGCGACGGAACTGAGCTGGGTATCGGGTGAAGCGCCGGAATTACCTCGGGCGTGCACCGCTAAAATCAGGTACAGACAGACCGATCAGGCCTGTAGCCTAGAACCAGGTGGCAACGAAGCTATATACGTTCGATTCACCAGCCCGCAGCGTGCGGTCACTCCCGGGCAGGCCGTGGTGTTCTATGACGGAGACGTATGCCTGGGTGGAGGAACCATTCTGGATTGCGAGGCCCTGCGAAAAATGGGGTGCGAATAAAGATTAAACTCGGGAACCTGGTGAGAAACACGGTCTAGGGAATCTCTGATCAATTCAGTATTCGGTCATTGCGAACGAAGTGAAGCAATCCAGAATCGTTGTCAATCAAGACCTTCTGGATTGCCGCGTCGCTCCGCTCCTCGCAACGACATGGTTAAACAAAGCTTCCCTAGTTTGTGATCAAACAAAAGAGTTTTTACTTTGAGCCCTATATTTTCGTTACCGTGTGAAAATTTTCCGACTCAGGTTGCGAACGCTTGATCCAATCCAGCGGGCGAACCGTTCGATGCCCGAGCACCTTGAGTAAGTCGCTTCCTCATGCTCACTGAGCAGTTGCGGCGCGACGGACTTCTTGAGCTTCACCATTGCTTCCCTGTCAGCTCGCGCAAATTGTCTGAACACCCAGTTCCCAGCGATGTTCCAGGCCCTGCCCTTTGACACCGAGGCGACGAAATCCACGATGAAAGGCTCCCCGCCCGCGCCGACCAGGGTATTGTACGGGCTGCGCAAGTCACAATGAGCAATGCCCCGGGAATGCATGGCGGTCAACAATCCAGCCATCCTATCGAAGAAAGCCTGCCAATCGGTATTCTCCGCGCTGTCCTCGAGTGACCTGGCCCGAAGATATTCAATCAGCAAAGACCTGGAATCCGGCCGTCCGATTAGCACCGGGACACCGCGTATGCCACGCAGTCTTTCGAGCGCCCTCGCCTCCCGCCCCGCCAGCAAAGGCCCCAGCACCCGTGCGAACCACGGGTCGCACGCACCATGATCCTTGAGCACGGCAAGATCCTGGTTGACACCGACCAGAAAAACCGCCGGCCGGGACCCACCTCCCCGCCTGAAAACTTCACGCACTGATTGGCGGAGCTCCTGCAGCGACAGTTCGGATACATTGTGTCGGGTCATCGGTATAAACAAGCCTTGTGGTAATATCGAGAGTGACTCAGTTGAAAGCGCTCATGACAAATATATCCCCCGCTGGAAGTTTAAGCGAACTTACCGCCCTTTCACCCCTGGACGGGCGCTACGCCGACAAGACAGCCCCCTTAAGACCCATCTTCAGCGAATATGGTTTGATGCGACATCGCGTGAGGGTGGAGGTAGCCTGGCTCATTGCCCTGTCGAACCACGACGACGTTGCCGAAGTGCCTCGTTTTTCGGACGACCGCGTTGAGTTGTTGAACCGGATCTGGCAGCAGTTCGATGAAGCTGACGCCGCGACCATAAAAGAAATCGAAAGAACCACCAATCATGACGTCAAGGCCGTCGAGTATTTTCTCAAACAGCGAACCAGTACCGACCCCCAAATACAAGCCGTGAGTGAGTTTTTTCATTTTGCGTGCACCTCGGAAGACATAAACAATCTCGCTCATGGAATGATGCTCAGCCAGGCCCGGGATGAGGTGCTGGCGCCACGATTAGCCTCGATTGCCGCATCGCTTGATTCCCTCGCTTGCGAACACGCGGACACCCCCATGCTGGCACGCACCCACGGACAGCCGGCGACGCCCACCACTATCGGCAAGGAGATGCGAAATGTGCACCATCGGATCATGCGTCAGTTATCACAGATCGAGGCCGTAGGTATACTGGGCAAGGTCAACGGTGCATCGGGAAACTTCAACGCCCACTTCGCCGCGTATCCTGAGATCGACTGGGTGACGTTTGCCAGACGGTTCGTAACCGGGCTCGGCCTCGAGTGGAACCCTTACACCACCCAGATAGAACCCCACGACTATATCGCGGAGCTGTTTCACGCCATCATGCGCGTGAACACGATCCTGATCGATTTCAACCGCGATGCCTGGGGTTATATCTCTCTCGGTCACTTCAATCAGAGACCGGTAAAAAATGAAGTAGGTTCGTCCACGATGCCGCACAAGATCAATCCGATCGATTTCGAAAACTCGGAGGGCAACCTTGGATTAGCCAATGCACTCCTGGACCATATGGCGGGCAAGCTTCCGGTGAGCCGCTGGCAGCGGGATCTCACCGATTCGACGGTGTTGCGCAATATGGGTGCGGCGTTTGGCTACTGCCTGATCGCCTACGCTTCGTTGCTAAAAGGACTCGGGAAGCTGGGTGTGGATGAGGCACGAACCTTGAATGAACTGGACGGCAACTGGGCGGTACTGGCCGAGGCCATCCAGACGGTAATGCGCCGCTACAGCGTACCCGAGCCCTATGAAAAACTGAAAGCCCTGACCCGGGGACAGGGAAACATAGACGCCGACCGAATACAATCATTCATATCCGGGTTGGACATACCCGACGCAGCCAAATCGAGCCTTCTGGAGTTGTCACCGGATACGTACCTGGGCAATGCCGCTGTGCAGGCCCGGGGCGCGCCGCCCTCGGCAGATTGACCGCCAGGGAAGCCGCGGACAACAACCTCTGCTGCAACTATAGCTATGAATACTGATCGGCCTGACGACGACAACGAGCAGGCACTAACCTCACCCGCACAGGTGGACGCTGCGGTAAGCGAGCTGTGTTCCCAGGCGAAGCACTACATCCATGTACGATCGCCGCGACTTGAATTTTCGTTTTTCAAGTCGGCGGATCTATTGCACTCGCTAACCCCCTTGATTACGGCTGATCAACGAAACCACATCCATGTTCTTATCGACGACGACATCCATTTTCTGAGTTCCAACGCCAGGTTGATCGAACTGGCCCGGAAGTTCACCTCATATGTGACGGTCCGCAAACTGCCGCCCGAGTACTCCGAATCGGGGGAGATCTTCATTGTTACCGGCAAGGACAGCTATCTATATATGAAGTCGGCAAGCTCATATCCTGCCAGTCTCGGTAGCAATTCGCCCCGCCGGGTACGGCAACTGGACAATCGTTTCGAACAGCTGTGGGAAAGAGGTGAACGAATAGCGGCACTGTATACACTTGGTCTCTAACGCTTGCCTGCATATTGCACTCGATGGATAAAATCAGGCTCTCGAAACTTATGGCTTCGCGCGGCATTTGCTCGAGGCGTGAGGCCGACGAATGGATAGCACGCAATCTGGTCAGGGTAGATGGAGAAATAGTATCCACCCTTGGCATACGCGTGAGCCCGGACTGCAACATCAGCATCGAAGAGAAAGCCCGACGCCAGCAACGGTCGTTGATTACAGTGCTCCTAAACAAACCCGTCGGTTACGTTTCGAGTCAACCCGAACACGGACACCTTGCAGCCAGCACCCTGATCGTCAAATCCAATCACTATCTAAACGACAAAATACGCTATCGCTGCCGAGCAAACCATCAGCATCGGATGGCCCCGGCGGGGCGCCTGGACATCGATTCGCAGGGCCTGCTCATTCTTACCCAGGACGGCCGAATTGCAAGGCGGCTAATTGGCCAGGATTTCGATATCGAAAAAGAATATCTCGTGCGTGTAGAGGGATCCATCAATCCCATGAAACTCCGGCTTCTCAGACACGGACTCGAACTGGATGGTCGAGCACTCAAAAAAGCGAAAGTGGATGAGCTCGAGCCCAAGCTCCTTAAATTCGTTCTAATCGAGGGTCGTAAAAGGCAAATCCGAAGGATGTGTGAACTGGTCGATCTCGAGGTCAGGAGTCTGAAGCGGGTTCGAATCGGGCGGGTCAAGCTGGCGGGCCTGCCCCGGGGCGAGTGGCGCTACCTCCGTGCGAACGAAACTTTCTAGGGGGAATACGTGTACCAATTGATCAGGCCGCTCCTGTTCAGACTGGACGCCGAGCGGAGCCATGATCTTGTCATGTCCACGCTGGCGGTACTGTCGCGTTCCGGCCCGGCCCTGCGCTTGATCAGCAGATTCGGGGCGGCCCGCGTTCCCTCGATTCCCTGTGCGCTTGCAGGCCTGACCCTGCCCAACCCATTGGGGCTGGCAGCAGGTCTCGACAAGGAAGCGACGGCGTTTCCGGCATTGGCCGCGATGGGATTCGGTTCTGTGGAACTGGGTACGGTCACACCTCGACCGCAACCCGGAAACCAAAAGAAAAGACTCTTCCGAATGGCCGATGATGGCGCATTGATCAATCGGATGGGATTCAACAGCGGCGGACTGATCCCGTTCAGGAAAAACATCGAGCGGTTGAGAGAAAACACCCGCGCGGTGATTGGGATCAACATCGGCAAAAATGCCTCCACGCCAATCGCCCGAGCCGCGGACGACTATGCGGAATCCATGGACGATGTCTACGATATTGCCGACTACATTACCATCAATGTATCTTCACCAAACACAAAGTCCCTGCGCGAGCTGCAGAACGCCGATCACCTGGATCAGCTGGTTGGTCAGCTGACGTCGCGCCGAAATCAACTCACCGCCTCGCTTGGAAAAACAGTACCTTTGTTCATCAAGATAGCGCCGGACCTTTCCGCTGAGGAAATTGGTCTGGTTGCGGACACGGTCAGGGCACATAAGCTGGATGGCGTCATAGCTACCAACACCACTACCCAGCGGCCTCGGGGAACACACTCGGCCTACGCCGAGAAAGGTGGCCTCAGCGGCAGACCGCTGAAGAGCTTGTCAACTGCCACGATTACAACGCTGTACGAACACCTGCGGACAGACGTACCAATTATCGGTGTAGGCGGTATCGAATCGGCGCAGGACGTGGTTGAAAAGGTGAAAAGTGGTGCGCAAACCGTACAGATATACACCAGCCTCATATTCGAGGGCCCCTCGGTGATTCGGCATATACTGCTCGGGCTTGAACAACGCATGAAATCAATGCAAATTATCGAATGGTCATCGTTTTTGGCAACACTACGCGCCTGAGTTTATGAAGAGCTTTTCGAGCTTGAGCCGGATAGAGCAGCACGCGTTTTCAGGTGCTCGCTTTACCTACCGGGAACCACCGCCGATTCCGCAGTCGGATGTCGTGTGGATGACCGCCAGGGACGCCGAAGGAGACTGGATTGCCGGCATCTTCGCGCCGGGCGATCCGGGCCACGACATATGTGTTGTCCACTTCTATGGCAATGACGAGAACCTCCGCATTTCACAGTATGTGATCAACAACCTGAGGGCATTCGGTGTATCGGTGCTTATCTTCGACTACCGTGGATATGGGGCGAGTCGCGGCCGGCCAAGGGAAGCAGCATTCTATAACGACGCATTGCAAATCTATGACTGGTTGCGCGAGGCGCATCCGGAATTGAGTATCATCGCTTCCGGATGGTCAATCGGCAGCGCGGTAGCCACCTACCTCGCACAGCATCGCGAAGTTCTGGGACTTATGCTTTTTTCTCCTCCAACGAACATGATCGAATGCGTCAGTCACATTATTCCCAAGGATCAGATTTTCATCGAGGAGGCGATGCCGTTCAAATTCGATACCCAGGAACGGATCAGGAAGGTTTCGTCACCGATTTTACTGGTGCACGGCAAACGGGACAAAGTTGTTCCCTACGAAATGAGCCACAGGCTCGAAAAGGCGATCCGCAGCCCCCTGACTCGCCTGGATATTCCCAACGCCGGACACGAGGATCTGTTTACCGAAGGCGGGAAACTGCTGTGGCGAAAGGTCTATGAATTTATCAATTCGCGAAGCGGTCCGGAAGAAAACAGAGTCACCGCGCAGTCCGGATAAATAGCTCACCAAGCCCTGCGAGCGGCCGCGCAGCCTTGAGCTGCCGCTCCAAAAAGCGACTGGTTCCGTGCGCATTCTCGGAGTTATCGAACATCCAGTAGCAGAAAGCCGCAAGGTAAATTGCAGTCATTCCGGCCTCAGACATTGCGCGCCATGGCAGGACGTCCTCCAGTGCCGCCACCTCCCGGATCCACTGCACCGTTCGGCTAACGCGCGTTGCCCCAACCACCTGGTAATGAAGGTGACCGAATTCAAACTTATTGAAAATCATCTGGCGCGTGGGCCTACGGTGCTCTGACAAAGCGGCCAACCAGGTCATAATGGCTCGATGGATGCGCTGCTCTTTATCGAGCTCATGGAAGGCGATGTCTCGGGCAAGTTCAAGCAGGGCATGATCCGCCCGATCGAACCAGGCATCAACGATTTCTTCTTTTTCCCTGAATACCACACGCAGATCGTTCAGCGTCGTACCGGTTCTTTCTGCAACCTGGTGCAGGCGCACCGCTTCCCAGCACGAGTCCTCGGCCAGCTCCAACGCCGCGTTCACGATGCGATCCTTCAGGCGCCGGGACGCGATTTTCTGTTGCGAATCAATCATATGCGTATTTCGTATCAGCGGCCGGTTAGTACGTTAACCGTCTCCGTCAGTTATAATCCCAACACCAGAAAAAACACTATTTGTAACACAAGTCGTCCTATTTCGGTGTGACCTACAGGTTAATACATGAACAACCTCGTTGTAACGAATTTCGACGGAATCGACCGTTTCTTCGCACGGTGCGCTAGATTCTCCCGTACGAATTCGGTTGGCCGGATGCCCCTGGTTGGCACCATTGTCTATTTTTTCTCCGATGCGTCCCGATATTTTTCGAGTTCCATCATTACGATCGATCGCGGCCTATACGCGGGATTTTAAAAACCACAATAAGCCGGAAAAACGATATGAACTACAACACCCTGGGTAATACCGAAATCCAAGTCAGCAGGATCTGTCTCGGGTCGATGACATGGGGAGAGCAGAACACCGAGTCGGAGGCACATGACCAACTCGACATGGCGCTGGACATGGGAGTGAACTTCATCGATACCGCGGAAATGTATTCCGTCCCCTCCCGTGAGGAAACGTACGGTGAATCCGAGAGGCTCATTGGAAACTGGATAAAAAAAACGGGTAATCGCAAGGAGGTTGTCATCGCGACCAAAGTTGCGGGACCCTGCGCTGACTGGATGCCGCATATCAGGAACGCGGGCACCAGACTTGACCGGGCGAATATACGCGCCGCCGCGGAAAGCAGCCTTCGACGGCTGCAGACCGATTATATCGATTTGTATCAGACCCATTGGCCTGAACGCTCGGCCAATTACTTCGGAAAACTCGGATATGAACACAAGGATGAGTCAAATCTGATCAGTATTGAAGAGACTCTGTACGCTCTGACTGAACTGGTCAAGGAAGGCAAGGTACGCGCGATAGGCGTGTCAAATGAAACGCCCTGGGGAATCCTGGAGCATCTGCGCCAATCCTGGGATAAACGGCTCGAGAGAATAGTTACCATCCAGAATCCGTATAATTTGCTGAACCGGAGTTTCGAGGTAGGTCTAGCGGAAGTATCTATTCGTGAACGCGTTGGGCTGCTTGCCTACTCGCCGCTGGCTTTCGGAGTCCTGACGGGGAAGTACCTGCAAAAGGAATCTCCCGCCGAGGCCAGGCTGAACCAGCCAAAATTCAAGCGATTCACGCGTTACACCAATCCAATCCCGGTGGCCGCAACCCGGCTCTACTCGGAGATCGCTGGAGAACATGGACTGAAATTCAGCCAGATGTCATTGGCCTACGTCAACCTGCAACCGTTTGTCACCAGCACCATAATCGGCGCCACCGATTGCGCTCAGCTCAGGGAAAACATCGAAAGCGATGATCTGACACTGTCAGATGAGGTCAGGCAGGCAATAGAAGCCGTACACAAAAAACATCCGAATCCGGCGCCCTAGTAACTATATTTGAGATTCAAACCCCAAACATATCGGCGATAAGACAATTCAGCATCATCGAAATCTTCATCCAGGTAGGAGAATCTGAGTTCTCCCAGCAGGCCCCGCCCCAATGATTGATCGATAGAGGCCAGAAATAGTTTCCGGTCGCTGCCCAAATCGCCGGCGCCGAGGTAGTTGTCATAGGAATTCTGGGCGTAGTCGGCATGAATACGAGCGCTCAAACCCCAGAACAGGGGGAATCGGCTGCTGAAGATCACGCTATGAGCGCGTAGGTCGTCGTAGATGTCCTCCGTTTCACTCTGTTCGAATCCGTAGCCCAGAGTGATTTGCGCCCTGCGCCTCGCCAGGTACCAGGTCTGGCTGAGCCCGGTGCGCTGTGCAACCGAGTCGCCGCCCCAGCGGCTGGAATTGACACCATCGCTGGCGTCGTCACGCTCGAGGCTGTAGAACAACTGGGCGAAACTGTTCGGCGAGAAATAAAGCTTGGGGCCTATGGATACTTTACTTTCCGTGTTATACGTCTCGGCGGCGATGGTGTTGTTGCTACGATACACATCAAAGATCGCGGACAGCCGGTAGGGGCCAATCCGGAATCCCTTCTCAACGAAGCTTTTCGACTCTTCCGCGGTGAGCCCCCAGGGCTCCGTGATCCCGTCGCCGCTGCGAAAGCCCTCCGCTTCTACACCGACAGTCCAGGCGACATCGTCGACATCCGCACGATACTCCGCGACCTGGAGTCCCTGGGTCGCTTCCGCGCGAAGGGAAAAAAGTAAAACCGACGCGAACAGGCAAATTATTCTCATGGTTCAAATAATAATACACCAATTTTCCCGTAATCAAAGTCGGCTCAATTCGCCGCTGTGGATTTGGCTAAAGTTTTTATGAATATTTAGAAAAATATTCAACATTCACTATTCGACCAGGTCAACGTTTCATGAAAAGCGCCAAAGTAAGGAGATCAGCAGGTGCCTTCGGTGGGGCTTCAACGCCCTGATGTCAATCCGCGTATTGCGCCAGTATCCCGAGCGATGACGCAGGGAACAATCGTTAGTTAGACTTCGATCTTTTCGAGTACACCCCGTCTTCGAAAGAATCGAAGATCAGCTCGATTTGCGGATGGTTTATGGGATTTCCGGCGTCATCGGTTTCGAGGTTGCGTTCGGCCACATAGGTACGATGTACGGCATTGTGCACGAGGACGTGATACCACGGCTGATCCCTGGGAGGTTTCGAGCGGGCCATCTGTTGGTACCACTCTTCGGTTCCCTGGTACACAGGATCGACATCGACGACCACGCCACGGTAATCAAACAATTTATGGTGAACCAGCTCGCCGGGAAAAAACCTGGCCCGCTGCATGACGCTAGAGTCCCAGCCAGACGGCATAGTACGCTCTGTAGTGGTCAAACAGCATCAACGTGAACAACATGGCCAAATACTGAATGGAAAAGAAAAACATTCGGCGGGACAGCATGGCATCGTAGCGCCGGTACAGTCGAATCGCGTAGGCCAGAAACCACCCATTCAAAACCAGGGCACCGATCAAATAGATCCAGCCGGACAATCTGGTGGCAAATGGCATGATGCTTACCGCGGACAACAGCAGCGTGTACAGGAGAATATGCAGGCGTGTGAATTTGTTGCCGTGGGTCACGGGCAGCATCGGTATGCCGGCGTTGGCGTACTCGTGTTTTCGGTAGAGCGCGAGCGCCCAGAAGTGCGGAGGTGTCCAGCAGAAGATGATCAGAAATAACAGCAGGGCATCCCCGCTCACGGACCCGGATACCGCCGCCCAGCCCAGGACCGGCGGCGCCGCACCCGCAGCTCCACCGATAACGATATTCTGAGGCGTCCAGTGCTTGAGGAACACGGTATATACGACCGCATAGCCGATCAAAGACAGGAATGTCAGAACCGCGGTGAGAATGTTCACCCAGTGGACCAGTATAAGCATCGATGAAATCCCCAGAGCGAATGCGAAGCTCATGGCTTGATGCGTGTTTACCTGACCCGTTGGCAGGGGTCTGCGCCGGGTCCGGGCCATGATATGGTCGAAGCGCTGATCCAGGATCTGATTGACCGCGGCGCCGGATGCGGCCGCGAGGCCAATGCCCAGCGTGGCCAGAAACAGAACATCCAGAGGCACCATCGCGGGACTCGCAAGAAACATGCCTACGATCGCCGTGAACATGATTAGCATCACAACCCTCGGCTTGGTCAATTCATAGTATTGGCTGATCCATGCCGGCAGTGACCTGGAAAGCTGACTGGTTCCGGTCTTCATTATTCAATCACTCTGCTCAAAACTGTTGATCTTTTATCCAATTTTCGACACTTTCAATAGCCGTTTCAGGTCTTTCCGCATCCCGGTGGGGTCGGCCCCCGGGGGATAGCTCATCACGATATTCCCGACGGGGTCAACGATATAGACACGTCCGTTACCTTGCAAGGCGGTGTCTTTGCCGTACTGGAACTGATCCGTCAGCCCAACGTAAGTATCTTCACTCGCCAGAACAACGATAACGCCCGGAAAATTTCCGCGCACTTTGTCGATTTCAGCACGAGCGGTATGGGCAGGCAGAACGGTTACACTACGCACACGGCCCATCTCCCGACCCTGGGTGACGCGGACCTGTTGGATCATATACAGGCCTGCATCACAAGCGCTATCACACGTGCTGCCGCCGAGATAGAACAGCGTCCACTTTCGCGAGGGGCCGGCGAAGGTAAATCCATCCCCGTCGAATGTCTGCAGGCCTGCATCGCTCTCGACCGGGCGGGCGGGAGCAATCAGCTCTCCATGATTTACACTTCCTTCGGGTCGGAAACCCGAATAGAACAGAACATATGACACCAGCGGCGGTAGCAGGAACACAAGCACCAGGAGCCCGAGCTGCACGTGTTTCTTTCTCATGCCGTTATCTCCCTCTGCGCTGATTGATGATTGCCAGAACGAAGAGCAGAGCGGCGACGCCGAACCACTGGATGGCGTAGGCCTGATGTCTTTGAATCCATGTGTCATCGTATTTCGGCCAATCTCTAACCAGATCTGATGGGTCGGATCCGTTTTCCAGTTCCATCACCAACGCAAATACCGGGGCATTGCTAAGAGCCCGGAACCGATCCACATCGAAATTTTGCCAGACCCTTGCGAAACCTTCCGGCGTTACATCGTCGCCAAGACTAATCGGAGCACGCGCGGGTTTGGCAAGGCGCCCGACTATGTTGATGTCTCCGGACGGGGGCTCCTCAACGGGAGCCCTCTGTCGGTCCAGCCCCCAAGGTGCCCAGCCCCTATTTACCAGTAACAGGGTATCCGCGCCGCGAATCCTAAGCGGTGTCAGAACGTGATACCCGGCCTGGCCCTTGTACACCTTGTTATCCAGGAAGATCTGATATTCCGGCAAATAGCGGCCGCGCGCCTCCGCCTTTCTGAACAGCAAATCGTCCGTGACCACGGCGGTGGAATCCAGTTCCACCACCGGCATCTGCATACGCGCCAGAATCCGGTCCCGGATCATTTCTTTTTCCTGTGCTCTGTTCAACTGCCACATGCCCAGTGCGATGAAAAGTGAGAGCAGACCCGTGACCAACAGGATCTTGAATAGCGACATGTTCATAATTTTGGCGACTGACGCAGTCGGATTTGATACCATGGGTCATTGCACTATGAGGCTTCCGTTTTGTTATTCAAGATCATTATCATTGCATTTCTTATTGCCATGGTGGTTAGTCTGTTCTCCGGTTTATATTTTCTGGCAAAGGACGGTAATAACAGCAAGCGCACGCTGCACGCTTTGACCGCAAGAATATCCATCTGGGTCGTACTGTTCGCCCTACTGGGCATCGGCGTTTATACCGGCGTACTGACCCCGAGTAATTCCCTCACGCCCGAGTGGGCAAAGCAGCAGCAACCAACAGGCGCGAAAAATAACTGACAAACTTCTGGCAGCTAGCTCTCCCGTCATCGCGGGAGCATCAACGACCGCGCCGACCCCTAGTGCACAACCCTGGATTCCTCCGTTTTCACTCACGATATCGAATTGCGCCAAGTTCAAAATCATTGGCGGGTAGCGGAAAATAAAACGCCGCTCGTTTCCTTGAGCGGCGAACTACGTCGTTCAGCTTGGCTGTTTTTAGAGGATGTATACGAAAATAAACAAACCAACCCAGACCGTATCCACGAAGTGCCAGTACCAGGCGCCGGCCTCGAAGGCGAAATGATTCTCCGGCGTAAAGTGTCCCCGCAATACTCGAACCAGGATCACCAGCAACACGATCGCGCCGATAGTTACGTGGGCGCCGTGAAAACCGGTCAGCATGAAAAATGTGGAGCCGTAGACGCCGGTGCCCAACGTCAGACCTAAATCTTGGTAAGCGTGCATGTACTCGGCGCCCTGCAACACGAGGAAGATAAATCCGAGAGCCACCGTAATAGCGAGCCAGATAATGAGCTTCATGCGTTTGTCCTCCTTCAACGCATGGTGCGCGATCGTGCAGGTCACGCTAGACGTCAGCAGGATCAACGTATTCCAGAATGGCAGGCCCCAGGCGCCAATGGTTGAAAACTGCCCGGGGTTGCTGATCGGCGTGTCCGGCCCGATGGGCACCGCGCCCTCGGGGCCCGCGGTGGGCCACCCGCCGGTAAACCCCGGCCACAACAGATCCGTGTCGGCAAGCCAGGGTACCGAAAGCTGGCGGATATAGAGCAGTGCGCCAAAGAATCCGCCGAAAAACATGACCTCGGAAAAAATGAACCACATCATGCTGATACGGTAAGACACCCCGACCTCGGTGTTGTACAAGCCGCTCTCGCTCTCTCGCGCAACCGTACCGAACCATCCAAAAAGCATGAATACTGTGACTGCCGCCCCGAAAACCATCAACCAGGGGCCGGTACCACCATCATGCAGGAACAGTACGAAACCAAGCAACAACGTGAACAGGCCGATGGAACCGACGATCGGCCAGGCACTGGGATTAGGCAGGTAGTAGCTGCCGGGGGCGTGACTCATGCTTTTTTTCCTCTCTATGTCTTATTCGTTGTGGCGGTATCGGGCCGCATTGTCCTAGCCTTCTCCGGCGCTGTTTCTTTTGGTCGATGCCGTAAGTTTATTCTTGTCTTCCTCGCTCAGGTATTGTTCTGCATTGAAAAAAGAGTAAGACAAGGTGATGGTCTTGACATCCTTCGGAATGTCTCGCCCGACGACGAATCGCACCGGCATTTCTTTGGCCTCGTGCCCTTCCAGGAGCTGGTTGGTAAAACAGAAACACTCCGTTTTGTTGAAATGCACCGCTGCGATCGACGGAGAAACGCTGTATGTCGCGCGGCCGAAAATCGGGTTCGACGAGTTGTTTTTCGCAAAATACACCGCATCCTTGACCTCGCCGGGGTGGACCCTCACCGAGTTCATCATTGGCCTGAACTCCCAGGGCAAACCGGTCGCCGTATGGCTGGTAAACTGCACCGTAATCCAGCGGTCCTCGTCTACACCGTCGGCCGCAGCGGTCTGCGTGTCCGTAATTCGTGTCTTGCCGTTCAACCCAAAGGCCACGCAAAGCGTATCGTACAACGGTACGAGTGCGTAACCGAACCCGAACATGACAACCGTCAGAGCGAGCAGACGCAGCACGAGCCGCCTGTTCATCCTGGTGCTCGCGGGAGTCACTCAACCCACCCCGTGTATGTACAGATATGCGCCAAGGAACACCAGCGCCACGACGCTAAGTATCACCGCCAGCCGAACATTGGACCTGCCGGCGTCCTGATGAATATTGGCGCTCAAGGGAAGTCGCCTACTTGATGACCGGCGGAGTTTCAAATGTGTGGTACGGCGCAGGCGAAGGCAGCGTCCATTCCAGACCCTCAGGGTTATCCCAGACTTCATCGGTCGCCTTTTCTCCGCCCTTTACGCACTTGTACACGATATACGCCATCAGAAGCTGCGAGACGCCCAGGCCGAATGCCCCCAGAGACGAGATGACATTGAACTCGGTGAACTGCAGCGCATAGTCGGGAATGCGGCGCGGCATACCGGCCAGGCCCAGGAAGTGCTGCGGGAAGAAGGTGATGTTGAAGAAAATCGTCGTCAGCCAGAAATGCAGTTTACCGAGTTTTTCATCGTACATGTGCCCGGTCCACTTGGGCAGCCAGTAATAAACACCGCCCATCATCGCCATCACGGAGCCAGAAAACAGGACGTAGTGAAAATGCGCCACCACGAAATAGGTGTCGTGATACTGGAAGTCCGCCGGGGTGATGCCGAGCATGAGCCCGGACAAGCCACCGATCGTAAACAGGACCACCACACCGATAGCAAACAGCATGGGGGTTTCGAATGTCAACGACCCTCGCCACATGGTGGCCACCCAGTTGAACACCTTCACCCCGGTGGGCACGGCGATCAGCATGGTGGCGTACATGAAATAAACTTCACCGATCAGCGGCATGCCGACGGTGAACATGTGGTGCGCCCAGACGATGAATGACAGGAAAGCGATACCGGCCACCGCCAGCACCATCGAAGTGTAGCCGAACAGCGGCTTACGCGAAAAAGTCGGAATGATGGCCGATATGATCCCGAACGCGGGCAGGATCATGATGTAAACCTCAGGATGCCCGAAGAACCAGAAGATGTGCTGAAACAACACCGGGTCGCCGCCGCCTGCGGGGTTGAAGAACGCGGTGCCGAAATGGCGGTCGGTCAGCAGCATGGTGACCGCGCCGGCGAACACCGGCATCACCGCAATCAACAGGAAGGCGGTGATCAGCCAGGTCCAGACGAACAGCGGCATTTTCATGAAATCCATGCCGGGTGCACGCATATTGAAGATAGTCACGATCACGTTGATCGCCCCCAGCACCGAGGAAATACCCAGCATGTGAACCGCGAAAATGGTGAGATCCACACCCATGCCGCCCTGGATGGTGAGAGGGGCATACAGCGTCCAGCCCGCGGCCGGTCCGCCGCCAGCGGTCAGGAAACTCGACAGCAGCAGGGTCGCGGCGAAGGGCAGAATCCAGAAGCTCCAGTTGTTCAAACGCGGCAGGGCCATGTCAGGCGCCCCGATCATGATCGGAATCATCCAGTTGGCAAAACCCACCATACCGGGCATCACCGCACCGAAGACCATCACCAGTGCGTGCACCGTCGTCATCTGATTGAAGAAATGAGGATCCACGATCTGCAGGCCGGGTTGAAACAGCTCGGCCCGGATTACCATCGCCATGGCGCCCCCCACCAGAAACATGGCGAACGAGAATAACAGGTACAACGTACCGATATCCTTGTGATTGGTCGTCGTGATCCAGCGAATCAGTCCGGTAGGATGATGGTCGTGATGGTCGTGATGGTCGTCTGCTACGGTTGCCATTATGACTTCTCCAAAAAATAATCTAACGTATGGCCGGTGCCGGATCGTCGGCACCGTCTTCAGTCGAAATCGCACTCACTGCGACCAGGGTCTGTCCGCCTGAAACGCCGGATTGGGTCTCTTCAGCCTGCTCTTCCGCCGGCGCGTTCTCGGCGACCCACGCATCGAATTCTTCCACGCTGACGGCTTTGACCACCACCGGCATGAATCCATGTTCTCTTCCACACAGTTCGGTGCACTGACCTCGATATATGCCGGGTTCGTTGATTTTCGTCCAGACCTCGTTGATAAATCCGGGAATCGCATCTTTCTTGACCGCCAACTGGGGCACCCACCATGAATGGATGACATCGTTGGCCGTGATCAGGAATCTGATTTTCTTGCCTATCGGCAACACCACCTGATTGTCCACTTCCAGCAGGTAGTTTTCCCCTTTTTCGTTTTTGTTGAGGATCTCGTTGCGATCGGTGGAAAGATTGCTGTAGAACTGGACGCCGCTGTCGAGGTAGTCATAGCGCCATTTCCACTGATAACCCGTGATTTTCACGGTCAGGTCGGCTTCGCTGGTGTCTTCCATCTTGATCAGCATGGCCGTGGAGGGTATGGCCATGCCGATAAGAATCAGTGTCGGAATGACGGTCCACGTGATCTCGGCGAAGGTGCTGTGGGAGAACTGAGAAGGTTTGTGCCCCTTGCTTTTGCGATGGGCATAGAGGGAATAGAACATTACGCCGAATACGCCCACGAAAATTATGGTGCAAATCAGCAGTATCCAATTGTGCAGGGTGAGGATGCCCTCGCCGATCGGGGTTACGGGTGTTGGAAGGTTGAGTCCCCACTCCGCGAAAACCGGTGTCGCCACTGCAAGCGGTATCAACGCCGACAGGGATACAGTGAATGCTTTGTTCAATCTCACCATGCGTAACTCCAATAATTAATGCTTTAAGGGGTATGTCCTATAGCCTGTTTCAGCGCCGCGGCCAGTTCATTCCTCGCTTCATCCGTGGCGCCCGCGCCGACCTCGATGAATCGACCGTGTGACCCCAGAATGAGACGGCTCCGATGCAGCCGGTGCGGACTTCGATCCAGACGGACGCGCGTCCAGTATCGGGGAAATGTCGATTGATTTGATTTGCTTCCGTTTGTTTTGGTTACCGTAACATCCGCTTCCCGAACCGAGATTATCTCACAATCGGCCGAGCGGCGTATTGTATACCCTACCGCCATACCGACCGCGAATATTTCGAGCCCGGCAAATGGCAGCACCAACCACAATCCCATGCTCAGGAAACCGAGGCCTATCGTAAGGCAGACGACCGTCACGCAGATCACCGATACGGCCAAATTTCGCGGGGTCATGGAGGCGTTGGGGCGGATTTCAGCCCGGAAGTCCTCACCCTCCTGTCCTATCCGCACCGACACTGCCAAAACCGGTCTCCGCAATCAGTTGGGGACGGCAAAGTACCATAGGGCAACATCGCCTTCAAGCCGGAAGGAATAAGCGTGATTTATGCCTACAAAGATTTTTTTATAGGCCAAAAACACTGAGATCAAACGCACTCTCGACGTCCGGCAATTCACCCGTAAGGTAAGATAACGTCGCTATCGGTGGCCGGCCGATCAGCCGGGTCAGGGTATCGATGTTTTCCTGCACTCGTTCCCCGCCGCTCTCGCAGACATTGGCTACCCAACCACCCAGTTCGACCCCTATTTGCGAAATTGATTCCACCGACAGCAGGGCGTGGTTGATGCAGCCGAGGCGGATCCCAACAACCAGGATGACGCTCGCGGCAAATTCCGCCGCCAGATCGGCCACGGTGATATCGTCGCCCAGAGGCACCCGCCAGCCGCCTACGCCCTCCACCACGAGCCAGTCTGCCTGGTCGGACAGCCTTTGATGCTGTCGGTGGATCTCAGCGAGCCGGATAGGCACACCGGCTTCGGCGGCCGCGATGTGAGGTGCAATGGCGGGTTCAAACGCATAGGGATTGACCTGTTCGTAGGGCACGGTCACGTTTGCCGCGGCCATCAGCTTCTCCGCGTCGTCATTGCGCAGTCCCCGCGGTGTACGCACGCAGCCGCTGGCCACCGGCTTCATACCCACCACCCGGAAACCGCGCGACACCAGCGCCCGCATTAGTAACACGGATACATACGTCTTGCCGATCTCAGTGTCGGTACCGGTAACAAATATCGTCCGCGCGCCTATGGTCCGCCCTCCGACTTTATTAATCCCTCCAGCGGAACCACCACGCCGCCACTGTCGTCACGAAGCTCGATCTGCAACGGCGCCCAGGCATGTCCGTACACGATTTCACACGTGCATTGCAGCAGACCGCCGTCGTTTCGATATGACCGGCTGATTCGTTCGAGCTGGTCGAATTTCTTTGTCCCGGTCAGGCCGGGATGGCGCTCGGCCAGCGCGTTACCCGCGCCCAGCTGTTTGAGATCGCTAAACGCATCGGCCAAATTCCTGTGCGTAACAGTCACATAGTCGACGTCCATGACGGGGATCGCGAACTGATGCAACACCAGCGCATCGCCGATGTCGTGCATGTCGGTGAACCGATGCACGTGGAGATCGTCGTCGATTTCCCGCCATAGCGCAGCCAATTCGGCAAGTGTGTCGGGACCAAACGTGGCGAAGGTGATCAGCCCCTCGGGTTTGAGGACCCTCAGGTACTCGCTCAGCACCACCTCGAGCTCGCACCACTCCAGTACGGCGTTGCAAAACACCATATCGACGCTGTGGCTGGCCAGAGGGCTGCTTTCCACGTCACCGCATATCGGAAAAATCTTGCCGCGGTCTGTCAGCGGCAGACGGCCCAGCATGGAGGGCGAGACGTCGAGCATGATGAACTCCGCGTCCGGGTAACGCCGCATCAATCCCGGCAGCGCATATCCAGTCCCGCACCCCGCATCCAGGATTCGGTGAGGAGAGATTTTGAGCACCTCCAGGCGGTCGATGAGCTCATCCGCCATGCGCTGCTGCACCACGGCGGCCTCGTCATAGGATTGCGCCGCGCGCTCGAACGACCGGCGCACCTTGTTCTTGTCCAGTTGACGGCTCACCTGCAAACCGTCACCAATAAGGACTGCCGGCAATTGCAGCAGACAGCAACCCGGTCGTCGCGGGAGAGCGCCAGCGACTGCCTGGATTCCGTAGTGCCTCCACGATGACCCTGCGCTCGAATTGTCCGGGTTGTTGGATTCAATCAAGTGTTGGCTGAATGCACCCTTGAGTATTGATTCCGAGTCTTTCAAAAAGCGCCCGGTCATGCTCCACGCTGGCATTTCCCGTGGTCAACAGCTTTTCTCCATAAAATATGGAGTTGGCCCCGGCCATGAAACACAACGCCTGCAGCTCATCGCTCATCTCATCCCGGCCCGCGGACAAGCGAACATATGATGGCGGCATGGTAATGCGCGCGGTAGCAATGGTGCGTACGAACTCGAAACCGTCCAATTCGTCCGCGCCCTGAAGCGGCGTGCCGGGCGCCTGCACCAGCATGTTGATCGGCACGCTCTCGGGCGGCTTCGGCAGGTTGGCCAGTGTCGCTATCAATGCCGCACGATCCTCGCGGGACTCCCCCATACCTACGATGCCGCCGCAGCACACGTTTATTCCACAGTCCCGCACGTGCTCGAGCGTATCCAGCCGATCCTGGTAGGTTCGGGTGCTGATAATGGATCCATAGAATGCTTCAGACGTGTCCAGATTGTGGTTGTAATAGTCGAGCCCGGCATCTTTCAGCTTCTCTGCCTGCCGACGGGTCAGCATGCCCAGCGTCGCACAGGTCTCCATACCCAGCGCCTTTACCGACCGTACGGCGTCGATAACCTGGTCGAGATCCTTGTCCTTGGGTTCACGCCACGCGGCGCCCATACAAAAACGGGAAGCGCCGTTGCGCCTGGCTTCCTCCGCGGCGGCCGAGATCGCCTCGACGCTCATCAGTTTTTCCACTGCCACGCCGGTCCGGTAGCGCGCACTCTGAGGACAATAGGCGCAATCCTCCGGGCAGGCGCCGGTCTTGATGCTCAGCAACGCGCTCAATTGCACGGTATTGGCCTCGAAATGCCGGCGATGAATTTCCTGGGCCCGGTGCATGAGGTCCATAAACGGTTGCTCGAAAAGCCCGAGCACGCTTGCGGCTGTCCATTGCACACGATTTGCGCTATCGTGCGGCTCAGGACTGATCGACAGGGAGTTCGACATGGAATTCGGATCTACAGGTTGTCAACCCAAGAGCATGCCACGGATTGACCGTTGTGTAAAAATTGCGCTGGACGCGCTGTTCCCGATGCGCTGCATCGTGTGCAATTCGATGGACGAAACGGGCCTCTGCCCAAGCTGTTCCGCCGCTGCCCCGCGGATAGACAATCCGTGCCGGCAGTGCGGTGCCGCCGTCGCCGTTCACCCGGGGGATATCCGGTGCGGCCGCTGCCAGGCCAGGCCTCCGGCGTTCGATTCGACGATAGCTCCGTTTAGCTATGCCCCTCCCCTCTCCGAAATAGTTCATCGATTCAAATATCGCCGCCGGATCGCGCTGGCCCGGCCGCTGGCAAAGATTCTAGCCAGAGAAATCAAAACCCGGGGCGTCCTAATGCCCGAACTCATGGCGCCGGTACCACTTCACTGGACCCGGTTGGTGAGACGTGGATTCAATCAGTCACTGGAACTTTGCCGGCACCTGTCATGTGAACTGGGGGTGCCGTATACGCGTCACGGCGTTCGCAGAATCCAAAGAACCACCGCCCAAACCGGACTGCCGTTACGACAACGTCGACGCAACGTTCAAGCCTGCTTCGATATCCGCAGGCCGCTGTCAGTGAAATCCATTGCAATTGTTGATGACGTCATGACCAGCGGTGAAACGGCACAGCATATCGCATCGCATTTAGTAAAACACGGCTTGATCCATGTACAGTGTTGGGTTTTGCTAAGAACCGATATTTAGTACTCCACCCTGCGTTACCCACATCAAACCCGCATGTCTCAACAGGCGGCCACGGATGCTTTTTAAGCATTGCAAACGTTGAAGCAAATGGATTTGTCGGCTAAGTTGCCAATGGCCGCTGCAGAATCCGATTCAGACTTGCACCGGTGTTGCCGGCTTCAGTCGGCTGATTCGTAGAGGTACCAATTCCAACCTGAATCGCCAGAGGAGAGGTACGAAGCGATAATATTGAAGCGACCGAGTTCCGTCACTTTGATGGCCGCGGGGGCAACATGATCGGGATCGAGATGATGTGTAATAAACCATCGTGGTTGCAGATCGCTCCGGAAACCATGGCTGACATAAACAATCTCCGAACCGCCATCAATAAATTTTTTGTAGTAGTTGACCAACATCCCGTTTCTGAAATCGTAGTCGCTGGCCACAAACAGAGCGGATCCGGAGGAACGTTCAACCATGGTCTGCAACAGATCGATATAATTACCTCTTTGGTACTTTAGGAGGGGCCCGATATGCACCCATTGGCCCGCAACGAAAGCCATCAGGATCAATACTGCGATGGGCTTGCCGGAATTTCTCAGACTAGAAAAGAGGTATGCAAGTATGAAAGCGAGCAAAAGGTAGAAAAACGGAAACGGCAACAGAATATATCGAAAGTAGAAATAGTCCGGTTTTGTATACAGGATCAGCAGTAGCGGAGAAATCACGATCACTGCTGGAAAAAACGTCCATTGCATACTGTTGCTTTCGCGGAGTAATTTAGTGCCCGCAAAGACCAACGCAAGAAAAACGCCGACGGCAAACAATCTTGCAAATGGGTGATCCGGCAGGCCAAGCAGGTACGCCGTAGCAGTGGAAAACTGATGGTAATAGGAAAACACCGGACCGCTTCCAATTGCAACATGCCTGAGAAAATACAGGTAATACAGAACAAACAAGACGGCCGGAAACCAATAGTCTTGCACGACCTTTACCAGTGCAATCGAAATGTATGCTGAACGCGAACGATGATATTCGAATGAAAGAACGACGAAGCCGAACAACGGCATTACGAACGTGGCGTGGGCCAGTAATCCCAGAGCGACCACAAACCAAAAGATACACCGTCTGCGAAAACCAAACTCCCCTGCCCCGCTGATGAGCATATAGTAACCCACAAGGGCGAGAAAAATAGCGGTGCTATAGCCTCGCGCCTCTGAAAAATACAACAGCAGCGGATATGAAGTGCCGAACAGCACGAGCGCGATCAATCCTTCGACTCTATTTCTTTGTCTGCCAATCAATCCGGCAAGAAAAACCGAACCTATACCACTGGCAATCGCCATCAGGCGATAGCTCAACGGATGCCGGGATTCACCAACCAGATACAGATATAGAGTATTTAGTGGGTGGTTGTTGTCATGCCTGAATCGAGCAAGAATATCGAGTGCCGAGCTTGCCGATTCAGCAGCATTGATTGACCAGATTTCGTCAAACCATAAGTCTCCTCTGGCACAACAAAATATCAGTCCTGAAAAAACCAACAGCAAACCGTAGTGAAGCGCATCGATTTTCCGTTCAAACATCGTATTGGAAACAATTTGACTTCTTGGCATCGTTTTCAGATCTTACTACAGTAGGGGAAGCCATCTGGTTGATGATCAGTATAGTACCCAACCTCGAGAAGTTGTTGCTCCTGTATATTCAAAGCAAAAGCACACAACCGTGCCGAGAATATTCACTATGGATTCGGCCACAGAAATATGGCTTTCGAAGTGTAGCCCAGATCCACGCGTTGAGTGGCGAATACTCTATACTGAAAAATAACGGGAGCTCTGAATGCGGAACTTGGTGATTTTTCAATCAAATGTCGCTGGATCCAATTTATGCGTTCAATATTTAGCAGATTAATTTTCCCCGTTTATCCCAGGGTCAATGCTCTATAGACGACCAATAAAAAGAAATGCTGAATGCGATCGAATCAAGCCATTGGAGTGGCTTATCGTACTTGCCCTCCTTATGCAGGTTTTGTTGTTTCTCAGTACGGCGGGAATGAAGGCAGGTATCGATTTCTATCAGTACTGGGGTGTCGGACAGGTTATCCGACTAACGAACGGTGAAGTCCGCAATCCTTACACACAACATCAACTTTTCAATGAAGTTCTGGCGGAAGATGCAAGGACTTCCGACGACCCATTATACAAAAAAGTCCAGAAAATCAGGAAGGATCTTGAGTTTCAAGGATCTCCAATGGCCTACACTTTATTCAGCTACGCACCCCCGCTCACCTATACCTCGACGCTTCGCCTGTACTTTATATTGCAGTCCTTCCTGTTTGTCTTCGTTATCTATCAACTGACCCGATTTGCTGCAGGCACCCGATTTCAATCGATATTAACAGCCCTTACTTTGACTCTTGTGTTTCAACCATTAAAGACGGAGTTTACCGTCGGGAACATGAACACCATTGTTATGTTCACGCTCCTCATCGCACTTTCGCTGGCAAATGTACTTGAGATATACGGGCTACGTCGCACCCAACACAGTCTAAGAATTTCTATTTTGCTGGCGACTCTACTTCTAGTCCTGATGGGTACGGTGTCCATGCTCAAACCCACAGTTGCACTAATGGGAATCACCATGGTTCTGTTTCTGCTGGTGCGATTCGATCTCGCAAAAATCTGGCCAGCCATTCCAATCTCCGCGATAATTCTTGCCGGTATTGCTTATCTTCCCTCGCTTAGACTTGGTTCTCCCACCATCTGGCTTGATTGGCGCGAGTATTTCGAGCACGGCAACCTTGATATGTTTGCTTTACCCATTACAAAAGGTAATTTTTCTACGGCGTTGTTTTTATCTAATTCCCTGGGAATGCCGCTGAGCACTATTACACTTTGCACAGCCGCCATACTGATCTTTTCACTGACCTGGGCTGCAAATCGCTCCGGAAATACTCGCAAGGCACTGCAGAATAGTTTTTCTGATCCGTTGATGAGCCTTTCGATCGGTCTGGCGATATTTTACGCCATTTCACCGCTTGTCTGGTTTCATTACTTTTTGCTGATCTTGATTCCAGGTATCGCCTTTTTTAATCCACGATACAATTCTACACATGTGTCCAAGTTTATGATTGCATGCGTCCTGCTTGCATCTTCTTTGTTGCTGCAGATTGCCTGGTTTGCACGGACGATACTTCCATTCGAGGCCATGCATCAACCGGAGTTCATCTCCAACTGGGTAATGGCTATTTGGATTCCGCTATGGTTGGGATTATTGAACGTAGTGAGAGGCTATGGCCGTGAAATCAACGGCCCAGCTGTTACGCAGGAGTTTCCGTGAATACTTGCCGTCTTCTGATATTCATAGTCACCTATAACGCCGAGCGCACCGTCAATAAGGTCTTGTCTAGAATTCCGGTTGAACTGGAGAAGCACGATGTGGAGA
>JAHEIO010000048.1 GCA_024639325.1 Gammaproteobacteria bacterium | reverse complement strand
CGGCTATGCATCTCACTCCAGCCCGGCGTTCATCGGCACCTGTCCTGCGCAATCGCTCGGGATCCTGGTGAGAAATGCGGGCTAGCCCGCGTTGAATTGGCGCGAGGCACGCTTCCCGTTCGTAGGAGCGGCGCCTCGCCGCGATTAACCGTCGGTCTGGGCGTAGCCGGCTCAGTTTATGCCCTTGCCGGAACCATGCGCTGCAATTCCCCGGAAACAGAATCTTCACGTCGAGATTGCCCGGCCCTGATATGCGGCAATCGCCGACTCAGTCTGACCCGCACTGTGGTTATGGGCATCCTGAACATCACCCCGGATTCGTTTTCAGATGGTGGAAAATTCAATGAACCGGATACCGCTTTGCGTCGAGCGGAATCAATGCAAATGGAGGGGGCGGAGATCATCGACGTCGGGGGCGAGTCGACGAGGCCGGGCTCCGAGAGCGTTAGCGTGGAGCGCGAGCTGGATCGCGTCATTCCGATTATCGAATCACTCAACCGAAATATCGACGTCGTGGTGTCGATTGATACGTCGAAACCGGCCGTAATGAAGGAAGCGCTATCCGCCGGGGCCGGCATGATCAACGACGTCAACGCCCTACGGGCCGCGGGGGCCATTGTGGTCGCCGCCGACAACGATGTGCCGGTTTGCCTGATGCACATGCTGGGCGAGCCCCGAACCATGCAGGATGCCCCGGTGTATGACGACGTCGTGGCACAGGTGCGTACCTACCTCGAGAATCGAGCGGCGGCCTGTATCGCGGGCGGCATCGACAAGACAAAAATAATCGTCGATCCGGGCTTCGGATTCGGCAAAAAAGCTCGACACAACCTCGACCTCCTGCGCAATCTGGAGCAGCTCGGAGGCAAATTCCCCGTAATGGCCGGGCTGTCCCGAAAATCCATGATTGGCAAGCTGCTGGGGCTGCCGATGAATCGGCGGGTACATGCCAGTGTGGCGCTTGCGATGATCGCCGTGAAAAACGGTGCGAGCCTGCTTCGCGTGCACGACGTCGGGCCGACGGTTGATGCCGTCCGTATGTACGAGGCGGTATATTGCGATTAAATCGCCGTTGTAATTGGCGCCCGTGATGGGTAACATCGCGCCCTCTTTTTGACCGGTCCTGTTATTTAGAGCACCCAATGCGTCGTCCTTTGGTAGTCGGAAACTGGAAAATGAATGGCACCCGGGCCATGGCCTCCGCTCTGGTCGGCGGGCTGCTGGCCGGATTGAACAGGGATTCGGCCACGGAGGTCGCTGTTTGTCCGCCGTTCGTATACCTATCCCTGGTGATGGATCAACTGCGTGACAGCGCGATTACGTTGGGAGCCCAGGACCTGGACGTCAACGAGGCGGGTGCATTTACCGGTGCGGTGGCCGGTGACATGCTGAAGGATCTGGAATGCCGATATTGCATCGTCGGACACTCCGAGAGGCGTACACTGTACGGCGAGAGCGATGACCTCGTTGCCAGAAAATTCGCACGGGCTCAGCAATGCGGATTGACACCCATCCTCTGCGTCGGTGAAACGCTCGACGACAGGGAAAACGATCAGACCGAAGCCGTGCTTAATCGCCAGCTGGAAGCGGTAATCGATCGTTGCGGTATCGAAAGCCTGTCCGATGCGGTGATCGCGTACGAACCGGTGTGGGCAATAGGAACCGGTAAAACCGCTTCCCCGGATCAGGCGCAGCAGGTGCATGCGTTCATTCGCGGCAAGCTGTCGCGGCTGGATGCGAAAGTTGCGCAGAACCTGCGTATCCAATACGGTGGCAGCGTAAAAGCGGACAACGCAAAAGAATTGCTCAACCAGCCGGATATCGACGGTGGTTTGATCGGCGGTGCGTCCCTGAAGGCCGATGATTTCCTGGCCATATGCCATGCCGCGGATGCATAGACGAAGAGTATTCGATAAATGATTAGCATATTGTTGGTGGTACACGTGCTGGCTGCCGTTTCGATTGTCGTGTTGGTATTGCTGCAGCAAGGCCGGGGCGCGGACATGGGCGCCGCGTTCGGCGGCGGCTCACAGACGTTGTTCGGCGCACGCGGGTCTGCGAATTTTCTCAGCCGGATCACCGGTTTGTTGGCGGCGGTGTTTTTCGTTACCAGCCTCACCCTGGCCTATATGTATGGTCAAATTACCGCGCCGCAGAGCGTGACTGATCAGGTCGTTTCGCAACCCGTGCAGACCGGGAGTGAGACCGATATTCCCCGAGTTCCCGATGCCGCGGAGGAGCAGACCCCCGACCGTGACGTACCTGCCGCAGCGGAGCCTGCTGCCGACTCGGAGCCTGCTGCCGACTCGGAGCCCGTGAAAGAATAGATTGATTCCCTGCGGGGAGATGCAGCCGAAGTGGTGGAATTGGTAGACACGCCGTCTTGAGGGGGCGGTGGCGCGAGCCGTGCCGGTTCGAGTCCGGCCTTCGGCACCAGCTGTCTTGACTTGCCCAGGTGTGCAGCCTAGACTTCGCGGGCGCATTCTGGAAGAACAATGCGAACTTGTTTCAACATACGGATTGCGGAATTTTTCGCTATTTCGATGGACTAATCTTTCTCTGGGTTAATTTTTCTCCGGGCTAATCTTTCTCTGGGCTACTTTCTGGATCGAATAAGAGAATGTTATCCAACTATGTTCCCATCCTGATTTTTCTCGTCGTTGCCTCTCTTTTGGGCTGCCTGCTGCTGTTTGTCGGCCGCGTGCTGGCACCCAATCGTCCCGACGAGGCAAAACTTTCGCCGTACGAATGTGGTTTCGAGGCGTTCGAGGACAGCAGGATGAAGTTCGACGTCCGCTATTATCTCGTCGCCATCCTTTTCATCATATTCGACCTGGAAATTGCATTTCTTTTTCCTTGGGCAATCGTGTTGGAGGAAATCGGAGTGTTCGGGTTCTGGGCGATGATGTTGTTTCTAGCGATCCTTGTGGTCGGGTTCGTCTACGAATGGATGAAGGGAGCGCTCGAGTGGGAGTGATGCGTATCAGCGATCCGACTGACGGTTCAACCGGAGTGCGGCGATAAGTGGCAATTGAAGGACTTCTCGAAAAGGGTTGGGTCACCACCAACCTGGATTCGCTGATCAACTGGACCCGAACGGGTTCGATGTGGCCAATGACGTTCGGGCTTGCCTGCTGTGCAGTCGAGATGATGCAGGCCGGGGCCGCGCGGTACGACTTGGACCGTTTCGGTGTGATTTTCAGGCCCAGCCCTCGACAGTCCGACGTCATGATCGTGGCCGGGACTCTGACTAATAAGATGGCGCCCGCGCTGAGAAAAGTCTATGACCAGATGGCGGAACCGAGGTGGGTGATCTCCATGGGGTCCTGTGCCAACGGCGGCGGCTACTATCACTATTCTTACGCTGTGGTTCGAGGTTGTGATCGGATCGTACCGGTCGACGTCTATGTCCCGGGATGCCCTCCAACCGCTGAAGCGCTACTTTACGGCATTCTTCAATTGCAAAAGAAGATTCGTCGGACCAACACCATCGCCCGTTAGGAACCGTAGATGGCAGCTTTCGAAGCTATCCTGGCGGAGACCCAACAGCGTTTCGGGGACCATCTCCTCGATGCGACCGTGTCGAACGGTGAGCTCACGCTGACGATCGAGCGCAATGCCGTGACAGAGGTCTGCCGCGAACTGCGGGACAATCCGGTATTTGCGTTCGAACAGCTGATCGACCTTTGCGGTGTGGACTTCGCGGATTTCGGCAAGGGTGGCCCCGCCCCGGTCGAACCACAACCACGCTTTGCGGTGGTTTACCACCTGCTTTCGATTGCCAATAACCGGCGCATTCGTGTCCGCGCCCATTTGGACGAGGAGCAGCCGGCAATCGAGTCGGTCGTCCCGATCTGGCGCGTGGCCGACTGGTTCGAACGCGAGGCCTTCGATCTTTTCGGCATCATATTCGAAGGCCATTCAGACCTTCGGCGGATCCTAACGGATTATGGATTCATTGGTCATCCGTTCCGCAAGGATTTTCCCCTGACCGGACGCGTGGAGATGCGCTACGATGCCGATAAGGGCAGGGTTGTCTATCAACCCGTAACCATAGAGCCGAGAACACTGGTGCCGCGGGTCATACGAGAGGAGCCCCGGTGAGCGAAATCCGCAACTACACGATGAATTTCGGGCCCCAGCACCCGGCGGCACACGGTGTCCTGCGGCTGGTTCTGGAGATGGACGGCGAGGTGATTCAGCGCGTGGACCCCCATATCGGGCTGTTGCACCGGGGAACCGAAAAACTCGCCGAAAGCAAACCTTACAACCAGAGCATCGGCTATATGGACCGGCTCGACTACGTGTCGATGATGTGCAACGAACACGCCTACGTTCGTGCCATAGAGGAGCTCCTCGGCGTCGCAGTTCCGGTCCGGGCACAGTACATAAGGACCATGTTTGACGAGATCACACGGATCCTGAACCATCTGTTGTGGCTCGGTGCGCATGCCCTGGACGTGGGTGCGATGACCGTGTTTCTGTATGCGTTCCGGGAGAGGGAAGACCTGATGGATTGTTACGAGGCGGCTTCCGGCGCAAGGCTGCATGCCACCTATTACCGGCCCGGCGGCGTTTACCGCGACCTGCCGGACAGCATGCCGAAATACCAACCCTCGAAGTGGCATGACCAGGGTGACGTCGATGCTATGAACGAGGCCCGCCAGGGCTCGCTGCTCGATTTCATCTGGGATTTCACCGAACGCTTTCCGCAGAAGGTCGACGACTACGAAACGCTGCTGACAGACAACCGGATCTGGAAGCAGCGCACGGTCGGTATCGGTGTCGTGTCGCCGGAGCGGGCGTTGCAGCTCGGATTTACCGGACCCATGCTGAGGGGATCGGGCGTGGAATGGGATCTGAGAAAGAAGCAGCCCTACGCCATGTATGACCAGATGGATTTCGATATACCGGTGGGTACCGACGGCGACTGCTACGACCGTTACCTCGTGCGCATGGAGGAGTTCCGCCAATCAAACGGTATTATCCGCCAGTGCGTGGAGTGGCTGAGGAGCAATCCGGGGCCGGTGATCAGCGACAACCACAAAATTACGCCGCCGTCGCGTGAGGATATGAAGGGCGGTATGGAGTCGCTGATCCATCACTTCAAACTTTTCACCGAGGGCTACTGCATCAACGCGGGCGAAGTCTACGCGGCCGTGGAAGCACCCAAGGGCGAGTTCGGGATCTATATGATCTCGGACGGCGCCAATAAACCATACCGGGTGAAGATCCGCGCTCCAGGATTCGCCCATCTCTCGGCGTTGGACGAAATGTGCAGGGGGCACATGCTCGCTGATCTGGTTGCCGTCATTGGTACCCAGGACATCGTTTTTGGTGAGATCGACAGGTAGCCACGGAGCAGCGGCGTAAATCAAGATGTTGTCACAGCAGTCTGAAAACGAGATCGATCTCGAGATCGCCAAGTACCCGGCCGAACAGAAACAGGCCGCGGTGATGGCCGCGCTCGCCATCGCCCAGCGCGAGAAAGGGTGGCTCGACGAGGAGACGCTCGACTATGTCGCACGCCGGCTTGAGATCCCCGCCATCCGTGTTGCCGAGGTGGCCACCTTTTATTCCATGTATGATCTTGAACCGGTGGGCCGCCACAAGATTTCCCTGTGCACGAATATCTCATGCATGTTGCGAGGCTCCGAAGATATAAAAAAGTACCTGGAAGACAAGCTGAGCATCAAGCCGGGCCAGACAACCAGCGACGGTAAATTCACGCTGAAGGAAGTTGAATGCCTCGCCGCCTGCTGCGGCGCACCCATGATGCAGGTGGACGACGACTACCATGAAAACCTGACGCCACAACGCGTCGATGAAATCCTGGATGCAATGGAGTAGACCATGCCTGAAGTGAGAGTCTGTTTACCCGACCCGGATCTGGAACAGCCCTGGACACTGGAGAGCTATCGCAAGTCCGGTGGCTACAGCGCGTGGCAGCGGATCCTTCTGGAAAACGTCCCGCAGGACACGATCATCGAAGAAGTCAAGGCTTCCTCCCTGAGGGGCAGGGGCGGCGCGGGATTTCCTACCGGGCTGAAGATGAGTTTCATGCCCAACAAGACCCCCGGCGACAAATACCTGGTGTGCAATTCCGACGAAGGCGAACCCGGGACGTGCAAGGACCGCGATATCCTGCGTTACAACCCCCATGCTCTGGTCGAGGGAATGGCCATCGCAGGCTACGCCATCGGGGCAACAAAGGGCTACAACTACATCCGAGGCGAGTTCACCGAGCCCATAGCGAGGTTCCAGGCCGCGATCGAGGACGCGCGGGCGGCGGGATTGCTCGGTGAAAACATTCTGGGTTCCGGCTTCGACTACGATATCGATCTGCACCGTGGGTCAGGTGCGTATATCTGCGGGGAAGAAACCGCCCTGCTGGAGTCTTTGGAGGGAAAGAAGGGTCAGCCGCGATTCAAACCGCCTTTCCCGGCGCAGTTCGGCCTGTTCGGTAAACCCACGACCATCAACAATACCGAGACGCTGGCTTCCATCCCAATGATTATGAAAAGGGGCGGGGAATGGTTTCTCGACCTGGGCCTGCCCAACAATGGCGGCACCAAGATATTCTCGGTGACCGGGCACGTAAAAAATCCGGGAAATTTCGAAGTCCCGCTGGGAACACCTTTCGCCGAACTCCTGGAGATGGCCGGCGGAATGTGGAAGAACAAGAAACTGAAAGCCGTCATCCCCGGAGGCTCTTCCGTACCGGTCATGCCGGCAGAGAACATCATGGTCTGCAGCATGGATTACGATTCCCTGGCCAAGGCGGGTTCCGCCCTGGGCGCGGGCTCGGTGATCGTGATGGACGAGGATACCTGCATGGTCCGGACGTTGGAACGGCTGGCTTATTTTTACTACGAAGAATCCTGCGGCCAGTGCACGCCCTGCCGTGAGGGCACCGGCTGGTTGTACCGGATGATTCACCGCATCCGCACCGGCAGGGGCCGGTCACAGGATCTGGATCTGCTGCTGGATACGGCCAACCGGATCGAGGGCCGCACGATTTGTGCCCTGGGCGACGCTGCGGCGTGGCCCGTGCAAAGCTTCCTCAAACACTTCGGTCACGAGTTCGAGGCGATGATCAAGAGCGCTGAACAAGACAGGGCGGCAGCATAGAGAACACCATGCCGACGATCGAAATAGACGGTAAAGCTCTGGATGTCGAAAAGGGCAAGATGATAATCGAAGCCGCCGATGCGGCCGGCATTTATATCCCCCGCTTTTGTTACCACGAAAAACTGTCCATCGCGGCCAACTGCCGCATGTGCCTGGTCGAGGTGGAAAAAGCGCCGAAGCCATTGCCGGCCTGCGCCACCCCCGTCGTGGACGGGATGAAGGTGTTCACCTCTTCCCCGCTGGCGGTGGAGGCGCAAAAGGGTACGATGGAATTTCTGTTGATCAACCACCCACTGGACTGCCCCGTGTGCGACCAGGGCGGCGAGTGCCCGTTGCAGGATCAGGCCCTGGGATACGGCAAGGACATCTCCCGCTTCGCGGAAAAGAAGCGCGCGGTGGATGACAAGGACATTGGCCCCCTGATCGAAACCGAGATGACGCGCTGCATACACTGCACCCGCTGCGTCCGTTTCGGGCAGGAGGTGGCCGGCATCATGGAGCTGGGCATGACCGGCCGTGGCGAGCACTCCGAGATCGGTACTTTCCTGGGGCACTCCGTGGATTCCGAACTGTCCGGAAACATGGTGGACCTGTGTCCTGTGGGGGCACTGACCAACAAGCCATACCGGTTCAGCGCGAGGGTCTGGGAACTCGCCGATCACGCAGGCATCAGCCCGCACGACTGCGTCGGCGCCAATACCAACATTCAGTCGGTGCGCGGGCGCGTGAAGAGAATACTTCCGAGAGACAACGAGTCCGTCAACCAGTGCTGGCTCTCAGACCGTGATCGTTACAGCTTCGAGGCGCTGAACAGTCCCGAACGCCTGAGTCGTCCCATGGTTAGGCGTGATGGTCAGTGGCGGGAAGCGGATTGGGAAACAGCGCTCCACCAGGCGGTGTCAGGAATAACGGGAGTGATCGAAAATCACGGGGCGGATCGGATCGGTGCCCTGGCTGCGCCGACATCTACATTGGAAGAATTCTACCTGCTGCAGAAACTTATGCGCGCCATGGGCTGCCACAACGTGGATCATCGCCTGCGCCAGCAGGACTTCAGGGACGACGACGAGTCGATCATGCGGCCCTGGCTCGGCTGTCGCATCGAGGACCTGGGCAGGGCCCGGGCGATACTGCTGGTAGGTTCCAATATCCGCAAGGATCAGCCGCTGCTTGGTTTGCGCGTGCGCGACGCCGCCCGGGGTGGCGCTAAGATCATGGCCATAAACGCGATGGACTACGATTTCCATTTCGATGTGGCTCACCGGATAATCGCCGCGGCATCAGACCTGCCCGGCAGGCTGGCGGCCGTGGTGCATGCGGCCCATGAGGGATCGGAGGTACCGTCGGATGTGGCGGCGTGGGCCGAAGAAGCGGAGTTCGAGGATGCCGCCGCGATCGCCAGCGCACTGAAGGACGCCGGTGAAGACGCCGTCGTCGTTCTGGGCAATGCCGCGGCGTCACATGCCGATGCGTCGGTATTGAAGTCTATGGCCCAGGCGCTGGCGCAGCAAACCGGTGCCAGCTGGGGATGCCCGAGCGAGGGCAACGGTGCCGCCGCCTGGGTGGCCGGATGCGTGCCACACCGAGCCGTCCATGCCCGGCCGGCTACCGGCGCGGAAAAGCCCGTCAGTAATGCAATGGAGATGATCGATCGGCCGCTCAAAAGCTATATCCTGCTCAATGTCGAACCCACCCTGGATTGCGCCGATGGGCAGGCGGCGAAACAAGCCATGGAGGGCGCCGATTGCGTCGTGGCGCTGACGGTTTTCGATATCCGCGACAACGTCGATGCCGACGTTATGTTACCCGTTGCACCCTACAGCGAAACCTCGGGCAGCTACGTCAACTGCGAGGGCCGTCTGCAAAGCGTTACCGGCGCCGTCGCGCCCCTAGGGGAGGCGAGGCCGGCATGGAAGGTGTTGAGGGTTCTCGGCAACCTCCTGGATGCGGAAGGCTTCGACTACGTCACGTCCGAGGATGTCAAAAACGAAGTCGCGTGGTCGCAGATGCCGATATTGGACGAGTCGCCCCGGTGCGGTGTGCCGGCCCCAAACGCGCGTCGCCGTCCCGCAGGCGCACTGGTTCGTATCGCTGATGTGCCCCTGTACCGGGTGGACGCGCTGGTCCGGCGCGCCGTTTCGCTGCAACTGACCGCGGACAATCAACCGGCTATGGCGCAACTCTGTGCCGAGGAAGCGCAGCGCGTCGGTGTCGAAGAGGGTGACCGGGTCAGCGTCGCCGGCGCCGCGGCGGAAGTCTCGCTGCCGGTGCGCATCAACGACTCCGTGCCGACGGGTTCGGTATACATTCCCTCGGCATGGCAGGCGACGGTACCGCTTGGCAATTCGACATTCGTCAAGGTCAGCAAGGCATAACGCGAATGGAGTGGCTCACGGAAGTCTGGTTCAGCACGCCGCAATGGTTTCAGGTCACTGCCTACAGCCTGATCAAAATCGTTGCCATCATGCTCCCGCTGATCCTTGCCGTGGCCTACTACACTTTCGCGGAGCGCAAGATCATCGGCTACATGCAGATCAGGATCGGGCCCAACCGGGTGGGGCCGCGGGGCTGGCTGCAGCCCATCGCCGACGTGGTGAAGCTGATGTTCAAGGAAGCGCTCATACCGGCCAAGGCCAATCGCTTCCTGTTCCTGTTGGCGCCGGTGCTGACGCTCACGCCGGCGCTGGCGGCCTGGGCGGTGATCCCGTTCTCGGACCACCTGGTGCTGGCGGATATCGACGCCAGCCTGCTCTATGTCCTGGCGTTGACCTCGATGGGCGTGTACGGCGTAATCATTGCGGGGTGGGCGTCGAACTCAAAGTATGCTTTCCTGGGGGCGATGCGTTCGGCCGCGCAGATCGTCGCCTACGAGATTGCCATGGGCTTTGCCCTGGTTGGGGTGCTGATGGCGGCGGGCAGCCTGAATTTCGGAGATATCATCAACGGGCAGCAGGGCGGCATCCACCAATGGTACGTGTGGCCGTTGTTCCCGCTGTTTCTCGTATATTTCATTTCCGGCGTTGCCGAGACCAACCGTGCCCCGTTCGACGTCGCGGAAGGCGAATCGGAAATCGTGGCGGGATTCCATGTCGAATATTCCGGGATGAATTTTGCCGTGTTCTTCCTGGCGGAATATGCCAACATGATCCTGATTTCCACCCTGACCGCGGTGATGTTCCTCGGCGGATGGCACCCGGTTTTCGAGTTCGCGCCGTTTACCTGGATACCGCCACTGGCCTGGCTGCTCGGAAAGATCGTCTTCGTGGCGTTCTTCTTCCTGTGGTTCCGCGCGACGTTCCCGCGATATCGCTATGACCAAATCATGCGGCTGGGCTGGAAGGTTTTCATTCCCGTTACGCTGGTGTGGATCGCGGTCATTGGGATCTGCACTTTCCATACACCGATCGGACACTGGTTTCACTGACTATGGGCGCTTCTATTCAGCACTACATCAAGAGCTTCTTCCTGTGGGAACTGGTCAAGGGCATGCAAGTGACCGGCAGGCACCTGTTTGCGCGGAAGATCACCGTCCAATATCCGGAAGAGAAGACACCAAAGTCCCCGCGGTTCCGGGGCCTGCACGCCCTCAGGCGCTACCCCAACGGGGAGGAAAGGTGCATCGCCTGCAAGCTGTGCGAGGCCGTCTGCCCCGCTTTGGCCATCACCATCGAATCCGAGGAAAGGGACGACGGCACGCGAAGGACGACCCGGTACGAGATCGATCTGTTCAAATGCATCTACTGCGGATTCTGCGAGGAGGCCTGTCCGGTCGATTCCATCGTGGAGACCGACATCCATGAATTCCACTTCGAGAACCGCGGCGAAAATATCATCACCAAGGAACAGCTGCTCGCCATAGGGGATAAATACGAAAACCAGATCGCTGCCGCCCGTCAGCAGGATGCGCGGTATCGATGACCTTTACGCAACTGGCATTTTATTTTTTTGCGACCGTGCTGATATTTGCGGCGGCGATGGTGGTGTCCATCCGGAATCCGGTCAAGGCGGCTCTGTTTCTAGTGCTCGCGTTCTTCAGTGCGGCGTGCGTGTGGATCACGCTGGAGGCCGAGTTCCTGGCTATCGTGCTGGTGCTGGTCTACGTCGGAGCGGTGATGGTGCTGTTCCTGTTCGTGGTCATGATGCTCGACATCAATCTGGCGCGGATGCGTGAAGGATTTGGCGAATATCTGCCGATCGGCGGACTCATTGCGGTGCTGATGGTGCTCGAAATCGCCATCGTGCTCACGTCCGGCGGCTTCGGCGAGGAGCAGTTCCCCCGCCCCGAGGGACACCCTGCCGGATTCAGCGATACCAAGGAGCTGGGGCGCCTGATCTATACCGCCTATGTCTACCCCTTCGAACTCGCCGCCGTGATCCTGCTCGTGGCGATTGTCGCCGCCATCGCGCTGACCCTGCGCAAGCGGCCGGATACGAAGTACCTCGATCCCGCCAGGCAGGTCACCGTCAAAAAAGCCGACCGGCTGCGTGTGGTGAAAATGCCCGCCGAAAAGAGAGCGGACCGGACGACGGAGGGCGAGGCATGATACCGCTCACTCACTATCTGGTTCTGGGCGCCATCCTGTTCGCCATCAGCATGGTGGGCATCTTCCTCAACCGCAAGAACGTTGTCATCCTGCTGATGGCGATCGAGCTGCTGCTGTTGGCGGTGAACATCAACTTCGTGGCATTTTCTCACTATTTGCAGGATCCGGCGGGCGAGATATTCGTATTTTTCATACTGACGGTGGCCGCCGCGGAATCGGCCATCGGTCTGGCTATTCTGATCGTGCTGTTCCGCAATCGACGTTCCGTCAACGTCGAAGATCTGGACTTGCTCAAAGGGTAGGCCGGGAATGGAAACCATATACCTGCTCACGCCCCTTGCCTGCCTTGTCGGCGCCATCGTAGCCGGTCTTTTCGGCAAGCGCATCGGGCGCACGGGTGCTCACCGGGTCACCATCAGCGGTGTGGCTATTGCATTCTTGCTGTCCGTCATCGTGTTCGTGGATGTCATGAACGGCAACCTGTTCAACGGCCCCGTCTATACCTGGGCCGTGAGCGAGGGAACCGTGTACCAGATCGGGTTCCTCATCGACGAACTCACGGCGGTTATGATGGTTGTAGTGACCTTCGTGTCCTTCATGGTGCATATCTACACCATCGGCTACATGGAAGAAGATCCGGGCTACCAGCGCTTTTTCAGCTATATCGCGCTGTTCACCTTTTCCATGCTGATGCTGGTGATGTCCAACAACTTTCTGCAGTTGTTCTTTGGCTGGGAAGCCGTGGGCCTGGTGTCATACCTGCTGATCGGTTTCTGGTTCAAGAAGGATACGGCGATCGCCGCGAACCTGAAGGCATTCCTGGTCAACCGTGTCGGCGACCTGGGCTTCCTGCTCGGCATCGGCGGCGTCCTGTACCTGTTTGGCACCCTGGATTACGCCGATGTCTTCGCCGCCGCGCCTGATTTTGCCGGCGAGACGATGCCGGGCACCGAAACGCTGTGGATGACGCTGATCTGTCTGCTGCTGTTCGTCGGCGCCATGGGCAAATCGGCGCAGGTGCCTCTGCACGTGTGGCTGCCGGACTCGATGGAGGGCCCGACACCGATCTCCGCCCTGATCCATGCCGCCACCATGGTAACCGCCGGCATCTTCATGGTGGCCAGGATGTCGCCGCTGTTCGAGCTGTCGGATACCGCGCTGAATTTTGTCCTGGTGATCGGTGCGATCACGGCGTTCTTCATGGCCCTGGTCGGGCTCGTGCAGAACGACATCAAGCGCGTGATTGCCTACTCGACCCTGTCCCAACTCGGTTACATGACCGTTGCTCTTGGAGCATCGGCCTATGCCGCAGGCATTTTTCATCTTGGCACCCATGCGTTCTTCAAGGCCCTTTTGTTCCTGGCGGCGGGTTCCGTCATCATCGCTCTGCATCATGAGCAGGACATGCGTCACATGGGGGGACTGCGCCGCGTCATGCCCATCACCTGGATCACGATGATCATCGGAACGCTGGCTCTAATCGGTACGCCCGGCTTCTCCGGATTTTTCTCCAAGGACGCCATAATCGAAGCCGTTCACTATTCGCAGCAGCCGGCGGCGAAATTCGCTCACATTGCACTCACCGCCGGGACTTTCGTCACCGCCTTTTACAGCTGGCGGCTGATCTTCCTGACTTTTCACGGCGAGCCAAGGGACAGGGAAAAGTTCGATCACGCCAAGGAGTCGCCCTGGGTAGTCACCTTGCCGCTGATCCTGCTGGCGATCCCTTCGGTAATCGTTGGCTGGATCTTCGTCGAACCCATGCTGTTTGGCGATTTCTTCGGCAGCAGCATCGTGGTGCGGCCGGAGCACGACACCCTGGCCAGGCTGGCCGAACACAATGACCCCGGGCACGGCGCGGCCTGGCAGATGGTAGCCCACGGCATACTGGCGCTGCCGGTGCTCCTGACGGCGCTGGGAACAGTGCTCGCCTGGATCATGTACATCGTCAGGCCGGACCTGCCTGGCAAGCTGGCCGGCAGGTTCAGCGCCATCTACAAGATACTGTTGAACAAGTACGGCATCGATGAATTCAACGAATTCTTCTTCGCCAGGGGGGGCCGAAACATCGGCAATTTCTTCTGGCGTATTGGTGACGTGAAGTTGATTGACGGGATTATGGTCAACGGCACGGCTAGGGTCGTCGGCTGGGTCTCGAGCGTCGTCCGCCACATCCAGACAGGGTACGTCTACCACTACGCGTTTGCCATGATAATCGGCCTGTTTGTGCTCATGACCTGGTTCCTGAGTTCCTGAACGTGTTTGGCGGTCTTCTAAGCTGGGTCATCTGGCTCCCCATCCTGGGGGGCATTATCGTCCTTGCCACCGGGTCGGACGAACGCGCTCCGCTGGCGCGTAAGCTCAGCCTGGCGTTTTCCATTCTGACGTTCTTGATCAGCATCCCGCTGTACACCGGCTTCGACACCTCTACCGCGGCAATGCAGTTCGGGGAGAAGTCGATCTGGGTAAGCACGTTCAGCATTTATTACCATATCGGCATCGACGGCATATCGATGCCGCTGATCATTCTCACCACGTTTCTGACCGTCGTCGTGGTCATCGCCGGCTGGGAGGTCATCAAGGAAAAGACGGCGCAGTACATGGCGGCATTCCTCATCATGGAAGGCCTGATGGTGGGCGTCTTTTCCGCAATAGACGCGGTGCTGTTCTACGTGTTCTGGGAAGGCATGCTGATCCCCATGTTTCTCATCATAGGCATCTGGGGCGGAGCCAACCGTATCTACGCCACAATCAAATTCTTCCTGTATACGCTGCTCGGTTCACTGCTGATGCTGGTGGCGTTTTTGTACCTGTACCACCAATCCGGCAGCTTCAACATCCTCGATTTTCACGCGCTGCCGCTGGGCATGACCGCGCAGACGCTGCTCTTCATCGCGTTTTTTACCGCATTCGCCGTCAAGGTGCCTATGTTCCCGGTGCACACCTGGCTGCCCGACGCCCACGTCGAGGCGCCGACTGGAGGCTCGGTCATCCTCGCAGCGATCATGTTGAAGATGGGTGGGTACGGATTTCTCAGGTTCAGTCTTCCGATCCTGCCCGACGCCAGCCACGAACTGGCAACCATCGTCATTGCGCTGTCCCTGATCGCGATCGTATACATTGCGCTCGTGGCCCTGGTGCAACAGGACATGAAGAAGCTGATTGCGTATTCGTCCATTTCTCACATGGGCTTCGTTACCCTGGGTTTTTTCATATTCTCCGGCCAGGGCATCGAGGGCGGCATGGTGCAAATGATCTCCCACGGATTCATCTCGGGGGCTCTTTTCCTGTGCGTGGGTGTGCTGTATGACCGCGTGCATTCCCGCGAGATCGCCAGCTACGGCGGCGTGGCCAACACCATGCCTGTATTCGCCGCGTTCATGATGCTGTTCGCTATGGCCAATGCGGGGCTGCCGGGTACTTCCGGATTCGTCGGTGAGTTCCTCGTCATACTCGCAGCATTCAAGGTCAATATCTGGTACGCGGTGCTGGCGGGCACCACTCTGGTTTTCGGTGCGGCCTACACGTTGTGGATGTACAAGCGGGTAATATTCGGGGAGGTCGCCAACGACGACGTCGCCGCGCTTGAGGATGTGTCTCCCCGCGAGATACTTTTTCTGTCGCTTCTGGCCGCGATGGTGCTGATCATGGGGCTGTGGCCTTATCCGTTTCTGGACGTCATGCACGCGACGGTTGATCAACTTGTCACTCAGGTCAACACCAGCAAGCTGTAAGAATCATGGAACTCAACATACAACCCATACTGCCCGAGATATTCATTTGCGCCATGGCCTGCGTCATCCTGGTGCTGGATCTGTACCTGAAGCCGGAGCGCCGCACGATCGCCTACGTATTGACCGTAATGACATTGCTTGTTGCGGCCGGCCTGTACTGGCAGGATTTCGCGACCGGGTCTGCGGTGTATCTCAACGGCATGTTCATCAAGGACCGATTTTCGGACGTGGTCAAGATCGCGATCTGTCTGCTGTCGCTGCTCGTTTTCGTTTATTCACGGGAGTACATCAAGGCCAGGGATTTATTTCTCAGCGAGTATTTCGTGCTGGGTCTGTTTGCCGTGCTCGGCATGATGGTGATGGTGTCTGCGGGTCATTTCCTCGCCCTGTATCTCGGCCTTGAACTGCTGTCCCTCAGTTTGTACGCCATGGTTGCCTTTCAGCGTGATTCCAGTGTGGCCACGGAAGCTGCGATGAAGTATTTCGTGCTCGGCGCCCTCGGCTCGGCCATGCTCCTATACGGCATGTCGATCATCTATGGCTTAACCGGAAGTCTCGATATTAGCGTGGTGCGGGGTATCGTGGCGGCACAGGCGGCGCCGGACAACGTGATACTGGTCTTGGGACTGGTATTCATCCTGGTGAGTCTCGCGTTCAAGATTGGAGCGGTCCCCTTTCACATGTGGGTTCCCGATGTCTACCACGGTGCACCCACGTCGTCGACCTTGTTCGTCAGCACGGCGCCCAAGCTTGCGGGATTCGCCATCATCATCCGGCTGCTGGTGGGCGGCCTGGAGGATTTACACTTCATGTGGCGCGACATGCTCATCGTCCTGGCGGTGCTGTCGATGCTGCTGGGAAACCTCATCGCCATCGCCCAGACAAATCTCAAGCGAATGCTGGCCTATTCGGCGATATCACATATGGGTTTCATGCTGCTTGGCATACTGGCCGGCACTCCAAACGGATACAGCGCCGGTCTTTTCTACGGGCTGGTCTACACTTTCATGGGTCTGGGCGGATTCGGCATCGTCGTGCTCCTGTCACGCGCCGGTTATGAGGCGGATGAGCTCGATGACCTGAGAGGCCTCAACCAGAGCCATCCCTGGTATGCGTTCCTGATCCTCATCTTCATGTTCTCGATGGCCGGAGTGCCGCCGACATTAGGGTTTTTCGCCAAGTTGTCGGTGATCCAGGCCGTCATCGATGTCGAACTGACCTGGCTGGCGGTTATTGCCGTACTTTTCACGGTCATCGGGGCGTTTTACTACCTGCGCGTAATCAAGTTGGTTTATTTCGATCCGCCCGCAGTTGCGGCCCGGGAGATCTCCGCAACGGCCGATTTGCGCGTGCTTCTGAGCGCCAACGCGGTTGCCCTGGTCCTGTTGTTGCCCATGGTAGGTCCCATACAGGAGATGTGTACGCAGGCTATCGCCAGCGTCGTCGGGGCGTTCTAATCCACCGTCTGGGTGGGGTGCATCTTCAAATCCCTTGTCACCCAAGCCGTATTTACGTTAGAATTCGGCGCCCTTATTGCGGGGTGGAGCAGTCTGGCAGCTCGTCGGGCTCATAACCCGAAGGTCGTAGGTTCAAATCCTACCCCCGCTACCAAACTTCTGGTGTAACCTGCGACCCCGCCTTATGCGGGGTTTGTTGTTTTTATACGCTGAATTGATCGATAAAGAACTATATGAGCTGCTCGAACCCGGGGTTCGTGCATTGGGTTTCGAGATGGTAACCGTCGAGATGAGCGGGCGGGGTAGCTCGTCACTATTGCGGATCTATATTGATAGTCCCCAAGGCATCACGGTCGATGATTGCGTCCGGGTCAGCGATCAGGTCAGTGCGATCCTTGATGTCGAAAACCCGATAGCGGATCGCTATACGCTCGAGGTGTCGTCACCAGGCTTCGACAGGCCGCTGTGCAAACTGAGCCACTTCGAAGCGGTAGTAGGACAGAGGGTCCGGATCCGGACAAAGGTTGCCGTTTCCGGCCGCAGGCGGTTTTGCGGAATATTGACCGGTGTAACGCAGCAATCCTTAGCACTGGAAGTGGATGGCGAGATGTATGACGTCCCGTTGGATGAGATTTTTAAAGCGAGGCTGGTGCCGGATTTCGGAAGCGAAACGGGCCAGTTGAAGAATTGAGACGAGGGTTTTGGCTTAAAGACTATGGCAAATGAAATATTATTGATGGCGGACGTGCTTTCCCGTGAAAAGAGCGTGGACAAGGACGTCATTTTCGAAGCGATTGAGGCCGCTTTGGCGACCGCGACGCGAAAGCGGCATCGCGAAGACATCGAAGCCCGGGTGAGTATTCATCGCGACACTGGAGACTATGATGCGTTCAGACGATGGGAGGTCATCGACGACGAAGAGGAGCTGGAATTCCCAAGTCGGCAGATCAGGCTTACCCAGGCCAGACTGGATCACCCGGAACTGGAAATTGGCGAATTCGTCGAATCCCCCCTCGAGCCCGTCGAATTCGGACGCATCGCGGCCCAGGCCGCAAAGCAGGTCATCATGCAAAAGGTCCGCGAGGCGGAGCGGGAGCGCATAGTCGCGGAGTACTCGCCGCGCCAGGGTGAGATGATTTCAGGCGTCGTCAAAAGGGTTGAGCGGGGAGATGCCGTGGTCGATCTCGGCGGCGCGGAGGCCACGCTGCCCAAATCCGCAATGATACCGCGCGAGGGACTGCGTCCCGGTGACCGGATCCGTGCCATCCTGAGGGACGTGCGACCGGCAATCAGGGGGCCGCAGCTTTTCCTCGACCGGGTGACCCCCGGACTCCTGCTGCAGCTGTTCAGACTGGAAGTACCCGAGGCCGGTGAAGGAATCATCGAGATACTGAGCGCCGCCCGGGACCCGGGCCTTCGCGCCAAGATCGCGGTCAAGTCCAACGATACCAAGGTCGATCCCGTGGGCGCCTGTGTCGGCATCAGGGGGTCCCGGGTGCAGAGCGTGTCGAACGAGATTGCCGGTGAGCGTGTGGACATCATCAAGTGGTCGGACGACGCAGCCCAGTTCGTCATCAATGCTTTGGCGCCGGCGGAGGTCGAATCGATCGTCGTCGACGAGGAAACCAACTCCATGGACGTCGTGGTCGACGAGCGCCAGTTGTCCCAGGCCATTGGCCGCGGCGGTCAGAACGTCCGGCTGGCATCTGAGCTGACCGGATGGGAAATCAACATCCTGACCGATCAGGAAGCCGCGGAAAAAGCGGAAAAAGAATCGGTTGAAGTCCGCAACATGCTGATGGAGCAATTAGACGTCGACGAGGACGTAGGAGCGATCCTGGCTCAGGAGGGGTTCACCTCGCTCGAAGAGGTCGCATACGTGCCCAGGCAGGAAATGCTGGACATCGAGGAATTCGACGAGGGACTCGTCGACGAACTGCGGCGTCGCGCGGAAGACGCGTTGGTTACCCGCGCAATCGTCCAGGAGGAAGCGCTAAAAATGGCGGAGCCCGCAGCCGACCTGCTGGAAATGGAGGGCATGGATGAGCACACGGCCAGATTGTTGGCCAGTCAGGAAGTTCGCACCATGGAAGAACTTGCGGAGTGCGCGGTGGACGAAGTGCTGGATATCATCCCCAGCATGGAGAAGACCCGTGCGGAGGAGTTGATAATGACCGCCCGGGCGCCGTGGTTCGCTGAAGAGGAAGAGGCGCAAGCATAAGGGGATAACATGTCGCAGATTACCGTCAAAAACTTTGCCGAACAGATCGATGTAGGTGTCGAAAAGCTGCTTCAACAGCTTGCCGACGCGGGGATAGACGGCAAGCAGTCCGAAGATCAGTTGTCCGATGCGGAGAAGCTCGCCCTCCTGACTCATCTGCGCGGCGGCAACAGCGATGATCTGGCCAAACCCAAGCGCAATAAGATTACTCTGAAACGAAAGACCGCGAGTGAATTGAAACAGACCTCGCGTACGGGCGCGGCACGCACCATACATGTTGAGGTGCGAAAGAAACGCACTTTCGTAAAGCGTGAGGTGTTGGAGGAAAAAGAACGGCAGAAGCGCGAAGAACTCGAGCGGGAAGAGGCCCGGATAAAGGCGGAGGCCGAAGCGCAGGAAGCTGCCCGCCAGAAGGCCGAGGAGGAAAAGAACCTACTCGAAGAGGAAGCCAGGCGGGCCGAAGCTGCCGAAGAGGAGATGCCTGAAGCGGAGCCGGCCGTAACCGGGGAGCCCGTCGGTAGCGGGGTCGAGACAGAGCAGCCGGAGCCGGCACCGGCGGCGGAACCCGCAGCGCCGGAAGCACCGCTTGCCGAGGCAGCGCCGAAAGACGCACAGGCGGAAGCGCCGCCGGCGACCGAGGAAAAACCGAAGGCACCGGACAAGAAGGGGCGCAAAGCAGCGGCCACCGAGCGTAAATCCAAACGCAAGCGTGATGAACTCCACGTGTCGGGAGACCACAAGGGCCGGCGCAAAAAGCGCGACATCCGGCCCAAGAAAGTCCGCTCGAGCACCGCGGGGCAGCACGGCTTCGAGAAACCGACGGCACCGGTTACCCGGGTGGTTACGATTCCCGAAACCATTACGGTGGGTGAGCTGGCGCAGGCGATGACGGTGAAAGCCGCGGATCTGATCAAAGCCATGATGAAGCTCGGAATGATGGCGACGATCAACCAGGTCATCGATCAGGAGACCGCGATCCTGCTGGTCGAGGAAATGGGTCACACGGCATCCGCCGCGGCTTCCGACGACCCGGAGGCGCGCTTACGCGGCGAACAGCAGGCGGTATCCGATGAACAACGGCCGCGACCGCCCGTGGTCACGGTAATGGGCCATGTCGATCACGGTAAAACGTCGCTGCTGGATCACATAAGGAAAACTAAAGTGGCCTCCGGGGAGGCCGGGGGCATCACCCAGCATATCGGTGCCTACCAGGTGGAGACTTCCAGGGGAACCATAACCTTTCTCGACACGCCGGGCCACGAAGCATTCACGGCCATGCGCGCCCGCGGTGCGCAGGCAACGGACCTGGTGATTCTCGTAGTCGCCGCGGATGATGGCGTCAAGCCCCAGACGGTAGAGGCGATCAATCATGCCAGGAGCGCGGAGGTGCCAATCGTTGTTGCAATCAACAAGATAGACAAGGAGTCCGCCAACGTGGATCGTGTCAAACAGGATCTGGCAAGCCACGACGTTATACCCGAGGACTGGGGCGGCGACATACTCATGGTGCCCGTGTCCGCGCACACGGGAGAGGGCGTTGACACGCTGCTCGACAGCGTCCTATTGCAGTCGGAACTGCTCGAACTCCAGGCCGCCGTGGACAACGCCGCGGCCGGTCTCGTTGTCGAGGCCAGGCTGGACAAGGGCCGGGGACCGGTAGCCACGGTGCTGGTTCAGAAAGGCACGCTGCGAACCGGTGACGTTATCCTGGCCGGTCGGGAAACCGGGCGGGTCAGGACGATGTCGGACGACGCCGGCCGGCGCATTAAGGAAGCGGGACCGTCCACCCCCGTCGAGATACAGGGCTTGTCGGGAGTTCCCGGAGCGGGTGAGGAAATGCTGGTGGTTGCCGACGAAAGAAAGGCGCGCGAGATCGCGCTGTTCAGGCAGGGCAAGCACAAGGAGGTGGCGCAGGCACGCCAGCAGGCCGCCAAGCTCGAAAACATGTTCCAGAAGATGGACGAAAACGAGGTCAAGACGCTCAACCTGCTGGTCAAGGCGGATGTGCAGGGTTCGGTCGAAGCCATCACCGAATCTCTCGAGAAACTGTCCACCGGCGAAATCAAGGTCAAGGTGGTGCACGGCATGGTCGGCGGGATCAACGAATCGGACGTAAACCTGGCGCTCGCCTCGAACGCAATCATAATAGGTTTCAACGTCCGTGCCGACGCTTCGGCCCGCAAGCTCATCGAGAATGAGGGCGTGGACATACACTACTACAACGTGATCTACGACGTGGTGGACGAGGTCAAGGCCGCGATGTCCGGAATGCTCGCGCCCGAGATCAAGGAAGAGGTCATTGGCCATGTCGAGGTTCGCGACGTGTTCCGGGCACCGAGGATCGGGACGATCGCCGGATCCTACGTCACCGAGGGTATGGTCAAACGTAATGAAAACGTGCGCGTCCTGCGCGACAGCGTGGTCATATTCGAGGGAGTCATCGATTCGTTGCGAAGATTCAAGGACGACGTGGGTGAAGTCAAGGCGGGCTTCGAATGTGGCATCGGCGTGAAGAACTACAACGACGTCAAGGTGGGTGATCAACTCGAGATCTATCGTAAGGTCGAAGTCAGGGCCACCCTGTGAACCGGACCCCGGGGCGTTTAACCGACTGAGAATCAATCCAAACAATGCCCAGGGAATTCAGTCGAACGCTGCGGGTCTCGGAACTCATACGCCGTGAACTCTCCGATATCATTTCCACGCGCCTCAACGATCCGCGCGTGAGCCTGGTATCGATTACGGCGGTGGAGGTCAGCAAGGACATGAAACACGCGAAGGTATTCATAACCCAGCTTGGAGACGATTGCCGGGCGCTGGAGGCCCTGTCCCACGCCTCCCGATATCTTCGGAGGGAGCTGAGTTCGAGGCTCACGATGAAAGTGAGCCCGAGCCTGAGTTTTGCTTACGATCACAGCGTGGAACGAGGAATGGCGCTGTCGAAACTGATCGAGGAGGCCAACAAAAGGTGAAATATGAGAGGTAGCCGAAGTCGCTCTCGCTGGGGCCGCGATATCAACGGTATACTGTTGCTCGACAAGCCCAGGGGCTTGACCTCTAATGCGGCGCTGCAGGGAGCCAAGCGTGCCTTCAAGGCCCAAAAAGCGGGCCATACCGGAAGCTTGGATCCGATCGCGACGGGATTGCTGCCGTTGTGCTTCGGCGAGGCGACGAAGGTCTCGAGCTTCTTCCTGAGTGCGGATAAACGCTACAGATCCGTCTTCGCGCTGGGGGTGGCGACCGATACCGGAGATGCGGAAGGAAAAGAGATCTCCAGAAGTGACGGCGTGGAAGTTTCGAACGATACCATTGCCGATGTGCTGAACGAATTTAGGGGTGACCTGGAGCAGGTGCCGCCCATGTACAGTGCCGTCAAGTTTCAGGGCCAGCCCTTGTACAAGCTGGCGAGAAAAGGCATAGAGGTCGAGCGCAAGCCCCGCCAGGTGACCATCATGGAGGTGTCTTTCAAACGTATTGACGAGCGCAGCCTGGAGATCGATCTACACTGCTCCAGCGGGTTCTACGTACGCACACTCGCCCACGAGTTGGGTGAACGGCTGGGCTGCGGCGCCCACGTATCGTCCCTGACGCGAACCGGCGTCGGTGAATTTTCCCTGGACGATGCGGTACCGCTCGAGCGCCTGCAGCGGGAAGAGAACGCCGAGGAACTGGATAAATTGCTGATCGCAATGGATATCGGCCTCAAACATCTGCCGGGCGTCAATCTCTCGGATGACGCCGCTTACTACCTCTGCCGCGGGCAGCCGGTCAAGGCGGTGGATGTTCCCAGCGAGGGGTGGGTGCGTCTGTATGCGAACGGGGTTGGCTTTCTGGGCCTTGGCGAAGTCCTGGATGATGGCAGAGTGGCTCCCAAAAGACTGTTCAATTCAAAATGAGCAAATCTCTGCTTCCCCGCAACGACATGGAATTTTGAGGTTCGCTAACTAATTGAAAAATATACGGTAATTTTAGGCGGCCGGAGCGTTGGCGATGCTTGTTAGCGTGCCGGCCTGCGGTTAGAATACGCCGTCTTTTTTGGCGGCACTTGAGTCAGTCGATTGACGGATTAAATGGTTTACCAGAGAGTTTAAAGAGGAAAGACAATGGCGTTATCAGCCGAACAGAAATCGAAAGTCGTGGGCGACTTTCAAAGAGCGAGTGGTGATACGGGGTCAGCAGAAGTGCAGGTCGCGTTGATGACTGCCCGAATTGAAGACTTGTCTGCGCACTTCAAAACCCATACACACGATCACCACTCCCGCCAGGGATTGTTGCGGTTGGTCAATAGAAGACGAAAGCTGCTGGACTATCTCAAGAACACGGATATTGAGCGCTATCGGAGCCTCATCAGCCGTCTAGGCTTACGGAAATAAGGAGAAAAAATGAACAAGATAGTCAAGTCGTTCCAATATGGACCGCATGAATTCACGCTCGAAACCGGGGAAATTGCACGCCAGGCCTCTGGTGCTGTGCTGGCGAGCTATGGTGATACCTGCCTGCTGGTTACGGTGGTTCACCGTCAATCGGATCAGCCCCGGGATTTCCTGCCGCTGACCGTGGATTTCGAGGAGCGAACCTACGCCGCGGGACGTATCCCCGGCGGCTTCTTCAAGAGGGAAGGGCGCCCTTCCGAGCAGGCGATCCTGACCTGCAGGTTGATCGACCGGCCCATCAGACCGCTTTTTCCGAAGGGATTTACGGATGAGGTCCAGATCATAGTGACCGTCCTGTCGATGGACCCGGAAATAAATCCGGACGTCGTAGCCATGATTGGCGCTTCGGCCGCGCTGAAGATTTCGGGTATCCCTTTCCAGGGCCCCATCGCTGCCGCCAGAGTTGGATTTATCGACGGCGAGTACGTTCTGAATCCGAGCAAAACCACACTAGCGGAGCAGTCGAGACTTGATCTGGTGGTGGCGGGTACCGACAAAGCCGTCCTGATGGTGGAATCCGAAGCCGCGGTCCTGACCGAAGAGCAAATGCTGGGCGCGGTCATGTACGGCCACGAGCAGCAGCAGGCCGCGATCAATGCGATCGAGGAACTGGCTTCTGAAGTGGGCAATGCACCTCTGGCTTGGGAAACGCCGGCGGAAAATACCGCACTGCGGGAAAGCGTCGAACGGCTATGTGGTTCCAGCATCGCCGACGCCTACAGCATCCAGGAAAAACAGCAGCGGCAGGAGACCCTGGCTGAAATCCGGCAACGCGTCATAGACGAGCTGTCCACCGAGGACACCCCCCAAAAGGAGCTGGACGAAATCAAGTCGAGCCTCAAAAATATCGAAAAGTCAACGGTACGGGGTCGGATAATCTCCGGACAGCCGCGTATTGATGGGCGGGACACCGAAACGGTTCGACCCATCAATATACGGCTCGGCGTGCTTCCCCGGACCCATGGCTCAGCGCTGTTTACCCGCGGAGAGACCCAGGCAATTGTCACAGCAACGCTGGGTACGGACCGGGACGCGCAGATTATCGATGCCCTGGCGGGGGAATTCCGCGACCGCTTCATGCTGCACTACAATTTTCCTCCATTTTGTGTTGGTGAAACAGGCCGGGTCGGCTCGCCTAAAAGGCGCGAAATCGGACACGGCAAACTGGCCAAGCGTGGTCTGGCCGCGGTCATGCCCGACATGGACGAGTTTCCCTACGTCATCAGGGTGGTGTCGGAAATTACGGAATCGAACGGCTCGAGTTCAATGGCCACTGTTTGTGGTTCGAGTCTGGCACTGATGGATGCCGGTGTGTCTACGTCCGCACCGGTGGCGGGTGTCGCTATGGGTTTGATCATGGAAGGCGATGAATATGCCGTGTTGACCGACATCCTCGGAGACGAGGATCACCTGGGCGATATGGACTTCAAGGTTGCCGGTACGCCGGATGGTGTTACGGCGCTTCAGATGGATATCAAGATAGATGGGATAACGCGCGAGATCATGGAGGCCGCGCTCAATCAGGCGCAGCGGGGCAGAATGCATATCCTGGAAGAAATGGCAAAAGTCATTACCAGCCCCCGTGAGCAAATGTCCGAACATGCCCCGCGCATTCTTACCATCAAGATTCCTACGGACAAGATTCGCGATGTTATCGGGAAGGGCGGTGCAACCATCCGGTCTATTTGTGAGGAAACGGGCGCCCAGATCGACATCGATGACGACGGTACCGTAAAGATCGCTTCAGTGGACAATGCAATGGGCCAGGAGGCCAAGCGGCGCGTCGAGGAGATCACCGCCGACGTCGAGGTCGGAAAGATCTACGAGGGAAAAGTCGTCAAGCTGATGGATTTCGGTGCGTTCGTCAACATCCTGCCCGGGCGCGACGGCCTGGTTCATATCTCCCAGATTTCGAAAGAACGCGTTGAGAATGTCAGCGACGTCCTGAAGGAGGGGGATGTTGTCAGGGTTAAGGTCCTCGAAGTGGACAAGCAGGGCCGCATACGCCTCAGCATAAAGGCGCTGGACGAGGCGGCGTAGCGACGTATTTTAATCTAACCCCATTTTTTCGAGCCGTTCAATCACCGCGTCGGTGTATTCCTGGGTGGACGCCGAGCCGCCCAGGTCCGCAGTCAGGCGATCGCCGTCGGCGATCGCCTGGCGAATAGACTTGCGCAGCCTGCGGGCTTTATCGCGTTGATCGAGATGATCGAGCATAAGAGCCGACGCAAGCATGAGTGCGGAAGGATTGGCGATTTTTTTACCTGCGATGTCCGGGGCAGATCCGTGGACGGCTTCGAACAACGCCGCATCATCTCCGATGTTGGCTCCTGGCGCCATACCCAGACCGCCGATAAGTCCGGCGCACAGGTCCGAGATGATGTCGCCGAATAGATTGGTCGTCACGATCACGTCAAACTGGTGCGGGTTCATCACCAGCTGCATGCAGGTATTGTCGACGATCATTTCTACGGTTTCGATATCCGGGTATTGCTTCGATATTTCCCGGGCCACGTCCAGGAACAGGCCGGAGGTCGCCTTGAGAATGTTGGCTTTGTGTACGACCGTCATCTTCTCCCTTCCCCGTCGCGCTGCCAGCTCATAGGCAAAGTGAAGTATTCGCTGCGCGCCTTCACGGGTTATAACGCTCACGGACTCGGCTCGCGATCCGTCGGGTGACAAGGTCTGCCGTTCACCGTGGTACATCCCCTCGGTATTTTCCCGTATGGTGATGATGTCGATGTTCTTGTACCGCGATTTCACGCCGGGACGGGTAATCGCCGGCCGCACGTTGGCGTAAAGATCGAACTCCTTGCGCAGCTGCACATTGATCGAAGTAAACCCCTTGCCAACCGGGGTCGTCAATGGTCCTTTCAGTACGATCCTGTTGCGCCGGATGCTTTCAAGGGTTTCCGTGGGCACCAGGTCCTTGCCAATGTCGAGGGCGCTCACGCCCGCGAGCTGTTCGTCATAGTCGAGGTCGCAATCGAGCGCCTCCAATACCCGAAGTGTCGCCGATGTGATCTCGGGGCCGATGCCGTCCCCGGGTATAACGGTGATGATCTTATTGGTCATTGTATTTATTGTAGTTGCGCACACCGCATTAGAAATAATGTTGCCCGGGAGGTCAAGTTCGTCCTAGCCCCCATTTCTCACCCGGGGTGGCCATGCACGAGGTGAAAAAATCGGTGATCCTTCGATCCGTCCAGTAGCTTGGCCGGTATGGCCAGATCCCGGCAACGAATCCACAGTGGCCGCCGCGTTCGGAAAGTTCGAAAACCACGTTTTCATTCTCCGACAGTTCGCGCGGTTCGGGGATGGCGCCGATCGTCGTCAGCGGATCGTCCGCCGCATGGATGATCAGTGTCCGCGTCTTTATGTACCGCAGAAGCCGCCGCGCGCTGCACGAGGTGTAATATTCTTCAGCATCTTTGAAGCCGTGCAGCGGAGCCGTTACCAGATCGTCGAATTGCCGAAAGGTGCGCACCGCCGGAAGATTCGATACGTCGATCGGCAGTGATACCCTTTTCGCTTTATGCAGTAGCCGATGTTTCATTTCGGAAACCAGGGTGTTCTGGTAGATGCGGGACAGGCCTTTTTCCATTCGATATGCGGCCGCAGCCAGATCCAGCGGCGTCGACACGGTGCAGGCCGCGGTCACCAGACCGGGGTTCCGACTCAGCCAGTTGAGCAGCATGCTGCCGCCGATCGAGAAACCCGCCGCGAACAGGGGTGTCGATGGTTCCCGCTCCCTCAACGCACGCAGAACGAAATCGATATCCTTGCTGTCACCACCGTGATAACCGCGCGGCAGCCGATTGGGCTCACCGCTGCAGCCGCGGTGGTGGAGTACCGCGGTGCGCAGCCCGGCGGCATGTAGCTTTGAGGCAAGACCACGGACATAGTGTGATTGCGAATTCCCGCAGAGCCCGTGAACTATGAGTGCGACCGGTAAAGCGCCGTCAGGCTCCAGCCAGTCGACGTCGAGAAAATCACCGTCATCGAGTTCGAGGCGCTCGCGTCTGTATTCGGGAACCGGCCCGTGCCTGAACAGGTACGGCCAAACGGTCTGAAGGTGGGGGTTCAGGCACCACCACGGTGGCCTGAAACTCGAGTTGAAAGGCAGCATTGGCCGGGTCGGAAGCGGGTCCTGTCCCAACGTCGCCGGGCGGGCTACACCATCTGCTTCTCGCGGATCTCATCCAGCGTCTTGCAATCCACGCACAGGGTCGCCGTAGGCCGGGCCTCGAGCCTCGCGATGCCGATTTCGACGCCGCATTTTTCACAGTAGCCGTAGTCTCCGGATTCCAGCAGAGCGATGGTCCCGTCGATCTTGCGGATCAGTTTGCGTTCGCGATCACGGCTCCTGAGTTCGAGGGACATGTCGGATTCCTGGGTAGCGCGATCGTTCGGATCGGGGTGGTTCACCGTTTCGTCCTGCATCGTGTGCAGGGTACGGTTCACCTCGTCGACCAGTTCCACGCGCCAGGCCGCCAGGATATTGATGAAATGATCGATTTGCTTCCGATTCATGTACGCTTCCCGCTTGCCTGCGCGGTAGGGTGTTATGCCGTGGATCAGTTCGTCGCTGCCGCTACCCTTGTTTGCCTGTATTTCGGATGCACGGCGCGCGGCGGTCTTCTTTCTTGTGGCGGGTTTTTTCGCCGTCTTTTTGACCGGTGGCTTTGCCGCCGTCGTTTTGGCGACAGCTTTTCTTGAGACGGCCTTCTTTTTCGCCGTTTTCTTGGCGGCTACCGTTCTTGCAGATTTTTTGGCGGCG
>JAHEIO010000126.1:1664-8118 GCA_024639325.1 Gammaproteobacteria bacterium | reverse complement strand
GACACATCGTCTAACTCGATGACACAGGCGATGCCCATCGATGCTGACAAGACGAGCACGAAATCGACGTGCTCGGATGCGATACGTTGATACGCGCCACTTTGAGAAGCGTTGCCCGGATCCTTTCTGGGCTCAACTATATCGGCCAGACGCACCTTGCCGAAAACCTGATAGCCGTCATCAACCGCTGATTTCAGTTTTTCGAAAAAATTCGCCTCCGCGGGAGTCAGCAGCACCGCCTTCCCCTGGTACACAGCCGAGACGGGCCCAGCCTTCTTCAAACGAAGCATCGACCTGAGCACTCCGATCACAACCAGCGCCAGAATAAACAGCACTGCCAGGGGGATCAGCTCATGCAGATTCGGATCGTTCAGCCAATCATTCAACATACTCTTTTCCGGCTTTGTCATTGCGAGTTGCACGGGCGCACGGAAGCCGCTGGCGTGCGGCCACCGCTGCACAGCGAATGCGGATGTCGCACCAGCGCAAAGTCAATCTATGGCTTCGATGCAGTCAGCATCATTGTAACGGGTATTGTTGACTTTGGTACTCACCTTGCTGACCGACAGATCGTCTCTCTCGTAAGGCTTGAGCAGAGACAGCACGTCCGGAATGTCGGTCACCGGCGACATCCACTTATCGACGGAATCCGGTTCGAGCACGACCGGCATGCGGTGATGGATTTCCGACGCCGCGGGATTTGCCGAGGTGGTGATGATCGAACACGACAACAGCTCGAGTCCGGGGTGCCAGGCGCTCACGCCGGCAAAAGGAATCAGATCCTTCGTGCTGAAATAGTAAGGCTGTTTGACGCCGCCTTCCCTCTTCCACTCGAACCAGCCGCTAGCGGGAACGATGCAGCGGCTCTTCTTGATGGGCACCCGAAATGACGCCTTCTCGGCGATGGTCTCGGCGCGCGCATTGAAAGTTTTGAAGGCCAGCTTTTTGTCTTTGGCCCAGTGCGGCAGCAGCCCCCAGTGCGCCGGACTCAGGGTGCGCTGATCGTCGTGCAGCCTTACGATGGGTATCGTCGACGTCGGTGGAATATTGTACCTGGCGATGGCCAGCTGGCTCTCGGTAAAATCATTGACGATGATATCGAAGGCGTCCACCAGGGCATCGGCATCGGTGACGATGTTATAGCGTCCACACATAACAAAAAGGCTACGGCCCCGGGGGATGTCTATTTCTTTCTTTTATCACAAACGAATACGACTCTGGTTTTACCGTCCCCGGTGGGCCGCTCGTCGGTATCGAACAGTTTGGTTGCCCTGACCAGTTCACCGAGCTTCTGATAACCGTAGTTACGCGGATCGAATTCAGGCGACTGCTTGGCGATGGTGCTGCCCACCGTGCCGAGATGCGCCCAGCCGCTGTCATCCGACGCGGACTCTACCGCGTTCCTGAGCAGACTGACCAGCCGGGTGTCCTGCTTCAACTGGCTGGTCGAACGCTTGGCAATGGCCTCGCTTTCATCGACCTTGGCGCGCAGCACTTCCGTATAAACGAACTTGTCGCAGGCCGACACGAACGGGGACGGCGTCTTCTTTTCGCCGAACCCGTAGACATACAGGCCGGACTCCCTGATGCGGGATGCGAGCTTGGTAAAATCGCTGTCACTCGACACCAGGCAAAATCCGTCGAAGTTGTCGGTATACAGCAGGTCCATGGCATCGATGATCATGGCGCTGTCGGTGGCGTTCTTTCCCTTTGTGTAGGCGAACTGCTGCATCGGCTGTATCGAATGTTCGAGCAGCACATCCTTCCACCGCTTGAGGCTCGGCGCCGTCCAGTCGCCATAGATTCTTCTCACGCTGGCGGTGCCGTAGTTGGCGATCTCCGCAAGCAATCCGTCCACGATACCGGGCTGGGCGTTGTCGGCGTCGATCAATACGGCCAGTCTGTCTGTTTTTTCCATGTCGATTACTGTTTAATTGTCGCTCAACTATACAGCGAATAAGGGTTTGGGTTAACACATGATGCTTGGTTTTATCGGTACCGGCGGGATTACCGAGGCGATAATCAACGGACTTTTTAACCACGCGGGACACGAGGCCCCGATCCTTGTCTCCCGTCGCAATCAGGGCCGATCGAAACGACTGGCCGAGACGTTCGATCTCATTGAGGTGGTCGATGACAATCAGGACATCGTCGATCGCACCGACTGGGTGGTGATTTCGGTACTACCGGGACAAACCCTGGAACTGCTCTCGACCCTCCGGTTTCGCGATGACCACGGCGTCATCAGTCTGCCCGCCGGCATTAACCTGAAATCCCTTTCGGCTCACATTGATCCCGCCTCTCGGGTCAGCCGGGCGATACCCATGCCCCCGGTGGCGTTTGGTCTGGGTCCCACGCCGGTGTGCCCCCCCGATTCCGACGTCGAAGCCCTGTTCAACGGCATCGGCGCCGCCGTCGCGGTCGAGGACGAAACGCAGTTCACCGCACTTGCCGCCAGCACCGCGATCATGGCGACTTTCTTCGCCTGGATCGCTTCCAATGCGCGTTGGCTCGAGGAACAGAATGTCCCGGCGAAAGAAGCCGCGTTTTATACCACCTCTGTTTTTCAGGCGCTGGCCTCGATGGCCGCGCGCGTGGACGCCGCGGAATTGCAGCGCATGAGCGATGACTGCCTCACCCCGGGCGGGCTGAACGAGCAGGTGCTGAACGCCGCCCGCAAGGCGGGCGTTATCGATACGATCCAGGCCGAGATCGGCCGCGTCATGGAACGGCTTCAGCGCGCCGGCAAGCCTTAAAAACACCGATCAAGATCGGCGCGGGGGCGCGCCTCCTACAACGGGGGCGCGAGTACATTGCCGGACCGTCATCCATGTCCGGAACGTTGCATTTGAGCCGGACCGCGAGGATACTCGTGTTCTCACCCCAACTGTCCGGGACGTTCGAAATTTGATGCCTGATACCAACAACAACACGGTCCGGATGACGCTGCTCGCCGTGGGTCTCGCGACGCTGGCGATTTCAGCGGTTTTCGTCGGCATGATCTGGAACTTCCTGACCGCGTTGTTCCTCGCCGCAATCTTCAGCGCGATGGCCTCGCCGCTCTATAGCAAGGTGCTCGCCAAAGTTGGCGATCGAGCAGGTCTGGCCACCGCAATAACGCTCATCATTCTGGTTACCGTCGTGCTCGTGCCGACACTGGCAATCATCTATTTGGCCGCGGCTCAAGCCAACGACATGACCCAGGGAATCGTAGCTTACGTGCAAGGATTGAAAACCGCGACACCGGGATTCACCATTCCCGAGTGGGTCCCCTTCAGAGACCAAATCGAGGGCGCCGGCCCGCAGATCGCGTCGAAGATCGGAGAACTGACTGGAAAAATCGCGGGATTTTTCGTTTCCGCCGCATCCGCGGCGACAAAAGGAACGGCGAGCTTTTTTATGAACCTTTTCATATTGATCTATGCCATGGTGTTTTTTCTGCAGGAGAAAACCACCGTACTGGGCCAGGTCATGCGCTACTCATTCCTGCCGCCCGGGGCACAGCAGCAATTGGTCGAGCGGGTGATGTCAATCAGCCGCGCCACCATCAAAGGCACGCTGGTGATCGGTATCGTTCAGGGCGCACTTGGCGGTATAGGATTTTCGGTCGCCGGCATCGAGGGCGCGGCGTTCTGGGGCGCGGTGATGGCGATCCTGTCTGTAATTCCTGGCATCGGCCCGGCCCTGGTCTGGGTGCCGGGTGTCATCTATCTGTTCGCCAATGGTGAAACGACCAGCGCCGTCGGACTTACGCTCTGGTGCGCACTGGTGGTCAGCACCATCGACAATGTATTGCGTCCGACGCTGGTCGGGCGCGACACGGCAATGCCGGATCTCATGATCCTGGTCAGCACGCTGGGAGGTCTGGCCCTGTTCGGAGCAGTGGGGCTCATTATCGGCCCGGTCGTCGCGGGGTTGTTCATTACCATCTGGGAGATTTTTCGCGAGACCTTTGGCGGCATCGTGACCGATGAATCGGAAGAGGATCCCGGTGGTGCCGACGCTGAGCAGGAATAAAGCGGCCAATTCCCCGGCTGCTACTCTAACCAGATCCAACTCACGACGTCGAATGCGAGACGATTCGCAGTGTTGATAACGAGCTATTGCCCGTTCGACGGATCACCCGCTTCGGACCGATCGCCGGATTCGCTCCTACCTCGGGATTGAGGGTGGTCACCGGATTTGAACTGATCGCGTTCAGGATGGGTCGACGCGGCAGGTTCACCCGCCGGCGAAGCTTCCATGTAAATCGAACGACTTGGAAATGCAAAACCCCCACCCGCGCCCGCAACGATCGATTTGATTGACAGCACGAGTTCCTCTTTCGCCTGCAAATAGTCCGCCCAGACATTCGATTGGCAGAAACAAAGAACCAGCATATCAATCGACGAATCGTTAAAGGAATCAATGCGTACATACCGGGATGCGAGATCAGGCGAAACAAAATAGCCGCTGTCATCAATATATTGCTCGATACCCTCACGTATCGTCCGCAGGGCATCGATCGAAGAGGTATAGGTCAGTGAGATCTTCCAGTAGATCCGCCGGTGAGCGCATCTGGTGAAATTGACCAGCGCCGCATTGGCCAGATCCGAATTGGGCACGTACACTGGGGCCGAATCAAACCTTCGTACCTTTGTCGATCTGAGATCGACCGATTCAACCGTGCCTTCGATCAATCCCTCGACTTTAATCCAGTCTCCCTCGCGAAAGCGGCGTTCGAACGCGTTATTGAATCCCGCGATCAGATTCTTGAGGTAATCCTGCGCAGCCAGTGCGACGGCGGCGCCGGCCAGTCCCATACCCGTGAGCACGGGCCCGACATCAATGTTCCAAACTTTGAGGATTGCCGCGATGCCAATGAATACCACGACGAAATGGGCAATGCGAACAACGAATGTGGACTGGCCTGTAATCCGGTCATGTCCAGTGCGTCCAAACCACTCCGGCAGGATTTCGCACAAATCATAGATCGTGATGAATACCGCGGCGACGCAAGCGGATACCAGGATGTTTTCAATGATCCCGGAATAGGGGTCGGGCAGGTGAAGAATTTCGAGAGCAATCAACGCACCGATCGCCACCACCAACACCTGGATCCCGGGTTGCACCGCCTTTTCGATCTTTTCGCTGATGGTCAACTGCATTCCCTTTGCCGTCGCCTTGAACAGTCGAACGACCAGCCCAGCCAATGGTTTACGCGCTAGCCAGGCGACAACCGGAATGGCCAGCGGGATGATAACTCTAAAGGGGCCTGCATCATCATACGCCTGACTCAACTGAGAAATAATCGCATTCAAGGTTTCCATCAGCGCCGTACTCTTACTCTTGTCGCACGCTGAGAGACCGACAGTCCCACCAGGGATTTTTCAGCAGGCAGGGCCTCAATCAATGTTTGTTGTTTTCCATACAGAGTTGAATTTGGCTGTAAAACTATTGTCAAGCCTTACATGATTGGATTCAAGCGTTGTGTAGAAGGATGGATCACCTAGTCCATCGTGGAAAAGTCAGATTTGCCCCATCAAGAACCCTTTAGCCGTTTTCAGCCGGGTTTTGAGTTCCGTTTGTATTTCCTCGCGCAGAATTAAACTCCGCGCCGAATATGAGGATCGCGCTCATGAGATACAAAAATATCAACGCCGTCATAATTCCGGCAAGGCCGGCATAGGTCGCGCTGTAATTCGCGAAAGTATCAAGATACAGCGAAAAGCCAGCAGCGGCAACGATCCAAAGCACCAGCGTCAATAGGATACCCGGCCATATCTGACCAATGGACCGGCGGCGGCCGGGAAGCCAGTAGTGACACGCAAACACGCCAAGTATCAGCAGACCAAACGCAGTACACCACCTCGCCAACTCGCTGCGAAAAAACCAGTGGTAGAAGGTCGGCGAAGTCTCTTCCATGAACGAAAAATAGATGGGCGCGAAGACAAGCAGCACAGCCAGTATCAACATCAAAACGGCGAGCACTATAACGAAGTTAAGGCTTATCAGCCTCAGCTTCCATACAGAACGTTCTTCTTTGTCGCCGTAAGCCCGATTCAGCGCAACGCGAACCGCTTCGATCCCGTTGGATGCAAAGAATATAGCCAGCAGGATGCCAAACGTCATGTAGCCTGCGCTGGCCGTCGATATCACGGCGTTGATCTCGTTGACAATCGGCGCCGCGATGTCATCCGGCCAGTACTCGAACACCAGTTCGACAACTCTGTCGGACACCCCGTCGGACCCGACGACGCCGGCCAGCGACACCGCGAAGATCAAGAACGGAAAAATCGCCATCATAATCGACAGCGCGACGTGGCTGGCCATGGCGTAACCGTCGCTTTCGTTGAAATGAATCAGCGCGCTCTTTACAACCTGCATTTAAAATTCGTAATCCCGCCCGAAATATCTTTATTGTAACTGAAATACATCGTGACACCGGTCTGCGTACTCTCTAGTAGGTTCGTAT
>JAHEIO010000126.1:0-1564 GCA_024639325.1 Gammaproteobacteria bacterium | reverse complement strand
CATTTTGCTTGCGGCGGCGCCGCAACTGTTCGTAGCCCTGCAGGCGACGACCGGTCCCTTGGCCTGGGCGGTTCCGTTCTCGCTGGTCGCGGTTCCCGCTGTGCTCATGGGCGGGACGCTGCCGCTGCTGCTCGTTGCGGTTCATTCTTCCGAGGATTCGATTGGACGGACATCGGGACATCTTTATGCGGCAAATACCGCGGGAGCGATCCTCTGCGCCCTACTCACGGTGTTTGCCATCGTACCGGCGCTCGGTATACGCGGCGCATCGATCTCCGCCGCCGTTCTCAATCTGATTCTGGCGCTGGCAGCGATCTTCATATAAATCCTTCCTACGCAACGCTGACCCCAATGCCTAATACGATTGGTTCTTTGGCCGCTGATATCTAACTCGGAATTTCGGGGACACTTTATATAATAATCTTAATTGATCGCGGCGGGGGCGCCGCTCCTACAGGAAGACGCTGCGATTGATCGCGGCGAGGGCGCCGCTCCTACTTACTGCTACGACGCATGAGCTTGATCAAAGCCTCACCCACGCGGATGGCGAGCAGGGGAATCGGCGCTGCCGGGCTTGCGGACAGCGACGGCAGTGGTGCGTTTGCGGGGTAGATGCGTTCAGTGTCGTCATCGGCGACGGAACCGTTGTAAGCCAGCAGCTCTTCGAAGATCTCATTGATGGCGGCATGCGGCAGGGTCGGCAATACCTCTAAGAACCAGTGCTGGACGGCCTCCTGGTCGCCAGGATCGACATTGCCGTAGCGGGCGGCCACATCCAGGAAACAGCGAGTGGGTGTCGGCATTCCGGATACCCTATCGAAGTGAATCCAGGGCCCTGCTCGATTCGAGGGCGGCATCAACCGTAAAGTAACAATAGCGACCGTCGCTTGGCTTGAACAGACGCCTCGGGACCAACGGCAGCCTCTGGTCGGCGGGCAGCAGGGACATTCCCTTTTTTTGATACCACTCCAGCAGAACGTTACCTCCGGACTCCTCGGCGTAAAGGGCGGTCCGGCCCCGGCGGTGCTTGTTGAGTGAATGGGTGACGGCGACGTCGAGGGCGATGGTGCCCAGACGTTTGGGCAGGCGATTCTCCGCGATGGGGTGGTCCTTGATCGACAGCAAGGCTTCGTCGGGCGCGGTCGAAAGAAACCAGACGAAGACGCTTTTGCGTTTGTGCGCATTCAGGGCCGGGAAACGGCCCAGGAGCTGCACCAGGGCGCAGGGTATGAAACGATCCTTATTCTCCGCGCATATACCGACCGTGTATCCGACCGGTTGCCGTACCAGAACACCGCCGGCGAGGGTGGCGAACGGCACATACAGGAGCCAGTTCCAGTTCCGGTCTCCCCGTCCGGGGTCCCGATCGATCAGCGGCTGAACGTGGCTGTGCCACCAGAGCACGTGCGGTAATTTCATGTGCGTCACCCGTATGCCGATCTGCTCCCCGCTTTCCGTCGGAGCCCGCGCGACGAACGGAACACCGCGCCAACGCCTCAGGTCCATTGAATCTGACGATCCCTGGAGGCTCGTACTAACCTGGCATTGTCCATCGTTTCTGCAG
>JAHEIO010000327.1 GCA_024639325.1 Gammaproteobacteria bacterium | reverse complement strand
CGAGCGCCGCGCTTTGACCTGGCGCCTGAATCTCATTGTAAATCAAGCGCCTGTCGGGAATTGTGCGGCACCGGTGTTGCGGTTGGCCATGCAAGTTGTCCCTGCTTTGCTGCTTTTAATTATACTATTGCCTATCTCTTACATGGTCTCCCCATGTTTGCCAAGGCTTCATTCGACGACGGCGAGACGTTAAAGATTGCAGCCATACAGTCGGACTATGTATGAGGTCAAAGACTCTGTTCCTGATGGAATCCGCCTGCCGGCACCACCATAAATCGCGTGTTCGAAACACGTCGAGAGAGCACGATAATCCGAGCGGAGATTGGCGAAATAGTAGGGGTGCGCGGACACGGTAGGACGGTGGCTGAAGTCTTGCCGTGCCGGTGGTGCGCAATCACTCGCTGCCCGCGGTGACCGGTGTATTGAGGGCCGGGCCTTTTCGGGCTTCCCTGCCGGGCCGGTTTTTGCGCCGATAATGCTCGACGATGGCATCGTGGATCGGCGCCATGTTCAGCTGATAAAAATCCAGGCCGCCCCGACGGAGTTCGAAGTCTTGCTGCTCGCCAACGCCGATCTCGCGCCAGTATTCCGGGTAGTCGTCGAAGTGCAGTTCGGGCAGCGACTCGTCCAGCGGTATGAACCGTCCCTGGCCCTGCGATCGATAGGTATGAACGTGGAGGCCCGAGCTGTCCGTCCACTGGTTAAGGCGCAGCGACCCGGGATAGAGGGCGCAGCCAGTGGCCGCTCCCAGGAGAACGCCCAACACTGCGCTTTCCAGGTTGGGAACACCCCTGGCGCGCAGCACGCGGGCCGCGACAATGGCCGCCAACAGCCCGCCGGTGGCAAATACTTCGTAGGCGGGGCGGGTGACATAGGTCTCCCCGATCAGCACGAAACCGTCGATGACGGTATAGGCGGCCAGCAGGAAGAACAGCACCACCACGCCCAGGGCCCAGGGGTTCTTTTCCAACGCGAACCCGGTGGATCCTGTTGGTGCGGGCTCGATCTCGACACCGCGTACATGTTCCGCGATGTACCTGACGACGGCGCTCTCCGTGGTCAATGCCTCGTACTCGGGTCCCAGCTGTTTTTGCAAAGCATCGATGTAGGCCTTTTCCTTGCGCAGCGTGCGAGGGCGGTAGTGGCGCGGGTCCACCCAGGGATAGATGAGTATCCGACGCCGCTTATTGCCGGTTTCGAAGAACAGGGAAGTAAATTGCCCGCCGGCAAACTTGAACATCGGCCCGATCCATGCCCTGCGGACCTCGAACCATTGCAGCGACCAGTCCCGATGCAGGAAATTGAGCGGCCCGGGCAGTGGGGATCGGAACTCTATTCCCGTTTCTGTGAGTATGAGTCGTTCGCGATTGCGCGATCCGATAGCGAGGATCAGGAAGAACACCAGCAGTACCGGCGTCGCCGCCAGAGCAAAGACCATGCCCTTTTCCTTTAAAAGCTTCTCCCAGGCGGAGACGGCTGTCTCTCCCGGGCTGCAGGTGGGGCAGGCCTCGTAAACAATCAAGTACAGCAGGGCACCCACCGCGATGATCAGGCACAACAGCAGTACTCCCAGCCAGATCATCATCCGCTGTTGGGGGGAGCCGGGCAGAAAACTTCGGTTGTGCAGGACCAGCAATCCCATCTCCTGACAGTGTTTGCGTTCGCCGATCGTTTGCGGACGTGGGGCTAAACAGGTCAGCACCTCCGCCTTCTGGTAAGTGTAGACAACGGTACAGGACGGACAAAAGCCCTCTTACCAGATGCCGACCTCCATCGAGGAACCGTCAACAACACTTTTCGCCCTGATCACAGCGAAATCTTGCCCGGTTATGGGGCACTCGTTTTCGTTTTGATCGTGCAACAGCGATGGCGCTACACGACCCAAAATTGCCAGAATGCAAATATCCCATAGATGGCTGTAACTTGCCCAGAACAGAAGCCGACCGACGAGTCGTGCTGGCGCCGTGGGTGGCGCGCAAATCCTAACGCCAGACTCGCGTGGAAATTTCCCGCTTATCCGTCTTCGGCCAGCATCGATAAGTCGCGGGCTGCCTCGCGCAACAATGGCAGGTAGCGGTCGTTGTTACTATCAGCCCACATTTCTCACCAGGCGGCTATAGCATCTCGTGAAGCAGGGCAAACATTGAGGTCTAAGGATTTGTCCAAAAAGCAGTGTGTCTTGGAAACGCCTATCCCGGCGCTGGCTGGTCCAGGCCCCGATGT
>JAHEIO010000326.1 GCA_024639325.1 Gammaproteobacteria bacterium | reverse complement strand
TTATTGCTCGAGGCTGGCGGCAAGGATTTGAATCCATGGCTGCATATCCCGGTCGGTTATTTCAAAACCATGCACAATCCTGCCTTTGACTGGTGTTACCTGACCGAACCCGATCCCGGTATCCTGGGCCGTTGTTTGCAGTGGCCGCGCGGTAAGGTACTGGGGGGGTCAAGCGCGCTCAACGGCCTGCTCTACGTGCGCGGGCAGCCGGAAGACTACGATCGCTGGTCCCGACTCGGTAACCCAGGCTGGAGTTATGATGATGTGCTGCCTTATTTTAAAAAATCAGAGGATAATTCGCGCGGAGAGGATAAGTATCATGGCGTCGGAGGACCGCAAAAAGTCTCCGACCTGCGCCTGCGCCGACCTATTGCCGAACACTTCATCAAGGCCGCAACCGAAATCGGAATACCGTTCAACGAGGATTACAACGGCAGTGAACAGGAAGGGGTCGGTTACTTCCAGCAAACGGCTTACCAGGGGTTTCGCTGGAGTACTGCCAAGGGTTTTCTGCGCCCCGCCAAAGCACGAAGTAACTTAAAGATTTTAACCAGGGCGCAGGTAACCGAATTGATTCTGGACGGAAAACGAGTGACCGGCGTCAATTTTCGGCATGACGGTGAACTCAAATCCGCGCGCGCCGATGCCGAAGTCATTTTGAGCGCCGGTGCGGTCAATTCACCGCAAATACTCCAATGCTCCGGGATCGGGGATCCTACCCAGTTGCAACAGGCAGGGATTGAAACGCAGCACAAGCTTGCCGGCGTGGGTAAAAACCTGCAGGACCACCTGCAAATCCGCCTGGTCTTCAGAACCAATAAACGCACCTTGAACGATGAGCTGAATAATCCCTTCAAACGAATGATGGTCGGAATGCAGTACTTTTTGACGCGCAGCGGACCGTTAACCCTCGCAGCGAGTCAGGTGACGATTTTTACCCGTTCCAGCGAGACCGTCGAACGCCCCGATATCCAGTTTCATATGCAACCGCTAAGCGCGGAAAAGCCCGGCGATGGCGTACATCCGTTTTCAGCGTTTACCTCGTCGGTATGCCAGCTGCGCCCGCATAGTCGAGGTGAGGTCAAAGTCGAGTCACCCGACCCGTTAACCTATCCCAAAATTTATCCGAATTACCTGTCAGATGAACGAGATTGGGCGGTTGCGGTGGGCGGTATCAAGGTCGCGCGCCGCATCGCCGAGGCGCCCTCGCTGCGTAACTGCATTATCGATGAGTACGTGCCCGGCAGAGAGTTTCAAACCGATAGCGAGCTGCTCGATGCGGCTCGCCGCCACAGCCAGACCATTTACCACCCGTCCGGCACCTGCAAGATGGGTAATGACGACTCAGCGGTCGTAGATCACCAGTTACGAGTCCATGGTCTCGAGGGCCTAAGGGTCGTCGATGCTTCGATAATGCCTGAAATTGTGTCGGGCAATACCAATGCGCCAACCATCATGATCGCCGAAAAAGCGGCCGATATGATTCTGGGCGGTAAGTGAATTAGCGGGTGCAAACCCAGTAATTAATTGACAATATGAAGTGATCAGTAGCTTTTTACTCACTGAGCATTAAGACTCAACGAAAAATAACTGATCATGAAGCCACCCCATCAGGCGGCTAACGACAATCGATAAACGCTGTCGCAAAGGCAGTTTGCAAACGAAGTAGCGAGTAATGTTCAAACGTAGCTTCTTAGGCGTCATGACACTGGCGCTTCCATACCCTGTCCCGGGTGATGCGATGGGCGAATGACGTAAACCGCTGCTTCGGTTCACTCCGAGCTTTCGCTGCTATTCGTTCAAGTCCCGTTGTCATGACTGGTTTATCCTCTCTTTGTATAGAGGGCCGTGATCTCCCATTGTATGGCGCCCATGTTGCCCAAGAACGATTCAACTTCTGCTGGCCGCTTCCCCATGTGCCCGGTTCTCCCGACCTCAGAGTACTATCAGCCAGTCTGACTTCCGCCAGGCCATCGGATCTTCCTCGCATTGTTGGCTTGTCAGACCCTACAAGCTCCGCTTGAACCCGACGGATTTCCCTTGTTCCCATGAAATCCTTCGACAACATGCCGACGGTACGAACCCCGGAAGCATTCCAGAACACTCGCCAATGCGTGTCCTGTCATCCCGCCTTCCCTATAGAGCAATAAGGTCGGCTACTTCAACCACGTTCGATTTCGGGGCTGTCTTCCCGTTCACTTTCGTTTCGGCCTACAGTCTCCCTGTCTA
>JAHEIO010000125.1 GCA_024639325.1 Gammaproteobacteria bacterium | reverse complement strand
CTCTGCTAACCCGCAACTTCTCCACGTGCTGGATAATTTTTGTCGACTGCAAACTCCACCGCTTTTAATAGATCCGCGAAGCCTGGCCTGGCGAAGGGCATTGTTTGCGTAGCGCCGTAATACAGCGTCCGGTCGGGCCGGGTGAGGAACACTCCCGGCTCGCTGAAAAAATCGGGTTCTTCAATACCCATCGAGGTCTTACCGCGGCCGGCAGATACATACAATCCCCATTCGCGCGCATTTTCAATTCTCAAATCATATGCGATTTTCAGGTTGTCGAGTTTCCACTCACTCTTAGCGTCCGTCGCACGCTCCTCTCCGTCCGTTGACGCGGCAACAATACTCACGCCTCGCTCTGCAAAATCTGCCGCTTTACGATTCAAATCACCCAGATACATAGAACAAACAGGGCAATGCCGGCCACGATAGAACACAATCAACGTGAAGTTTTCTGGATTTTGTTCCGCCAGTACCCAATTACCACCGCCGACGAGAGGCAGGTCCAGCGAGGGAACCGCTACACGCGGCATTAGAGAATTGTGGGATGTCATTATGCGTATCTCCTGTCTTGACTGTTCAGGGCGATTGTAAGGTATCAGTTTTTCGGAATCGAACACCGATCGAAATCGATCTTTTCACATAGATGCATTTCAATCTTTTCTCTGCATTTGAGTTGGCCAGCGGAGTCGTGGATCGAACGTAACCGCTGAATTTCGCCATGATGCATTTGACAAATTGATCATGAAAACACGCCAATATTTATTGGCGTGTTTTCTTTGACCGCGGAGTAGACGTACCATACCTGTCAGTTTTAATATAATTAAGGGTGCTGATTCTTTTTGTCTCATGGCTAAACACCTTACCAAGAAGGAAATCGAGGATCTCCCGCTGCATTCCTACGGTGACATGCGCAGGGATTTGCAGACCGGTGATCTGGTGTTCTGCTCCGGGTCCTATTTTTTTTCCCGTGCCATTCAGAAATTTACCCATTCGGTATGGAGCCACATCGGCATGATCTACAGAGACCCCACGCTAGAGCGGGTTTTCGTCCTGGAGAGTGAGACCATGATCGGCGTGCGCCTGGCACCACTGTCCAAGTATTTGACGGACTATCATGGCAAGAACCGGCCGTATAAAGGAAACATCGTGATCGCACGGGTACATCCAGAAATAGACTGGGCAACGCTCAATCGCGCCGTCAGTTTCGGTATGGACGAATTGACCAAACCGTATGACAATTTGGAGATTGTGCGAATTGGTATGCGTATTCTTTTCAAAATCAGTCGGCGTACCCGTGATCGAAAATATATCTGTTCAGAATTGGTATACGAGTGCTTCCACCAAATTGGCGTCCCGTTCAAACTGCGGTACGAGTACGTGAGTCCGGACGATATTTGGGTGGACGAGCAGGTGCTGCTTCGCTTTCGAATCATGTAGTTGAATGTATTTGGAATCGATTCGTCCTCGGCTTGGGGACGCTCTTCATTCAGCCAAGCCGTATCGTCAAGGTGTCGGTGGCCGTTCGGCGATCGATACTGATAAAGTTCCACAAAAACCTTATCCGCCGGAAGTATCGTCTTTTGTACTCCCCGCTGACCCGAACGACGCCTGGAAGAGTTTCGGCAGTATTGCAACGACCATCGCAGTCACGCTTCACTCAACGGAACCGCACCGGCGGAGGCAAGCGGGCATATCGTGCACAGGCAGGCCAAACTCCAAGACTTCCGTTGGAGCACATATTGTCGAGATCTAGTCCGGCTCCCGCTGGCTGCCTGAACTATCATTCGCCATGCGCACTTCCCCGCACTCCATGCTGATACGATATGAGAACTTCTATGTATTCTTCTTCAAGACTTCAGGAGTAAGGGACTAATCACCCGAGATGCATTTCAGAATTCGCTTATGAAGCCCTCGACGACGTCGTTGCCAAAATCAGGCGAGTTCAAATCGATCAAGGTCCATCACCTTGTTCCACGTAGCCACAAAGTCATGGACAAACCGTTCCTGCGAGTCCGCACATCCGTAAACTTCGGCGAGAGACCGGAGCTGGGAGTTTGAACCGAACATGAGATCGACACGAGTGCCGGTCCACTTAAGTTCACCCGTTGCGCGATCGCTCCCCTCAAACACGTCTGCGGCTTCCGAGACCGGCTTCCACGTCGTACCCATGTCGAGCAGGTTGACGAAGAAGTCGTTGGTAAGCGTCTCTGGTCGGTTGGTGAAGACACCATGCTGCAGGCCTCCGACATTTGCATTCAGAACGCGCAGGCCTCCGACGAGAACCGTCATCTCCGGTGCGGTCAGCGTCAGCAATTGCGACCGATCAACCAGCAGCTCCTCTGCCGATACGGTGTATCGGGTTTTCAGGTAATTTCGGAATCCGTCCGCGACCGGCGCAAGCACAGCGAATGACTCGACATCGGTTTGCTCTTGCAAAGCATCGGTGCGTCCCGGCGTGAAGGGAACGGTCACATCGTGTCCGGCCTTCTTTGCGGCGTCCTCGACGCCCGCGCAACCGCCCAACACGATCAGGTCAGCGAGAGAGACCTTTTTGCCGCCGGACTGCGCGCTATTGAATTCGCTCTGGATCGATTCCAAGGTCCGCAGCACGGTCCCCAGTTGTGCCGGCTGGTTGACTTCCCAATCCTTCTGCGGCGCGAGGCGAATGCGCGCGCCGTTCGCTCCACCACGCTTGTCAGAGCTGCGGAACGTGGACGCCGATGCCCAGGCGGTCGAGACCAGTTGAGAGACGGACAGACCCGAATCAAGGATCTTGGCCTTAAGGGCGGCGATGTCCCGTTCATCAATCAATTCATGATCGACTGCAGGGACGGGATCTTGCCACAGCAGCTCCTCGTTGGGAACTTCCGGGCCAAGGTACCGCGAGACCGGTCCCATGTCGCGATGCGTCAGCTTGAACCACGCCCGGGCAAAGGCATCGGCAAGCTCGTCCGGGTTCTCGTGGAAGTGCTTAGAGATCTTCGCGTAGATCGGATCCACCTTAAGGGCCATGTCCGCCGTGGTCATCATCGGGGCGTTTTTCTTAGAAGGATCGTGAGCATCCGGCACGACGCTCGCGGAAGCATCCTTCGGTGTCCACTGGTGCGCACCTGCAGGGCTCTTCGTGAGCTCCCACTCGTAGTTGAACAGGTTGTCGAAGTAACCGTTGTCCCATTTCACAGGGTTGTTGGTCCAAGCACCCTCCAACCCGCTGCTGATCGCATCTCCACCGCTGCCGCTCTGAAAGCTGCTTGCCCAGCCGAGGCCTTGCTGCTCGATGCTCGCACCCTCGGGGGCCGGACCGACGTACTTGTTCGGATCGGCAGCGCCATGGCATTTGCCGAACGTGTGTCCGCCGGCAGTGAGCGCAACGGTCTCGTAGTCATTCATCGCCATGCGAGCAAACGTCTCTCGAATATCCCTGGCTGAAGCAAGCGGATCCGGGTTGCCGTTTGGCCCCTCCGGATTGACATAGATCAGACCCATCTGTACGGCTGCGAGAGGATTCTCAAGTTCCCTGTCGCCGCTGTAGCGCTCGTCAGCAAGCCACTCGCCCTCGGACCCCCAGTAAATGTCCTCTTCGGGCTCCCAGATGTCCTCGCGCCCGCCGCCGAATCCAAACATCTTGAGTCCCATCGACTCTATGGCGCAGTTACCAGCGAGGATCATCAGGTCAGCCCAGGAGATTTTCGTGCCGTACTTCTGCTTGATCGGCCAGAGCAACCGGCGCGCCTTGTCGAGGCTCACGTTGTCGGGCCAACTGTTGAGGGGAGCAAAACGCTGCGCGCCGGAACCTGCGCCGCCGCGGCCATCGCTGGTGCGGTAAGTGCCTGCGCTGTGCCACGCCATGCGAATGAAGAACGGTCCGTAGTGGCCCCAGTCGGCCGGCCACCAGTCCTGCGACGTCGTCATCAACGCTTCGAGGTCCTTCTTCAGGGCATCCAGGTCGAGGGTCTTGAACTCCTTGGCGTAGTCGAATGCCTCTCCCATAGGATTCGAGAGGGAAGAGTGCTGGTGGAGTATCTTGAGGTTCAACTGGTTTGGCCACCAGTCTCGGTTAGACGTGCCGCCGCCCGCGACGTTTCTGTGAGACCCGCCCGTTACCGGGCATTTGCTTTCAGCAGCCATCAAGTTCTCTCCTGTCATGTTTTAGAATTATTCACGGCCCAATTAGCATACGTGCGTTGGTGCCCATTAGGTATTAGGGGACAGACCTCATTATATATGGATTGAGTAAATCAAAGGGGCCAGTGCCGTTCGATTTCTGCCTGGATCTGATTTTCCGCATTTGGCCGGGGCCCGACTTACGCCGCGCATCGAAATGTACGCATTCATGACCTGTTTACTTAGTCAACCCTAACGGCCCAAGTTTCATCCCGAGGCATTGGTCACGGATCAGTTCTTTTCATCCTTGAATCCGATGTGCCAATGGGTTCCATCACAAAACGGCTTGTTCTTCGATCCACCGCATCGGCATAACGCATATCGACGAGGTTTATCATCAAGGTGAATTGACGGGCCTTTTATAGCTACTTCACCGGTAACATGATACGGGCCGTCTCTGGCCACGACGATTCCGTCATTGCCAGTTTCCTCGTTGGCGTGCTCACCATCAATGCTATAGCTCAATGCTCCGGACGGACATTGCTTGATAACCGCGATGATAGCCTCCGCATCCGCACCGTCCGCGTTAATCCATGGTTCCTTTCCCATGCGCCAGACGCTGCTCAATCCATCGGTACATTTGCCCGCGTGTGCGCATAGATGTCTATTATCGTGGATGGTGATCTTATTCCCCACGTAGTCCTGCCATTCCCCTGCACTGGGATTGTCGGTAGCGCTGGAAAATCCAATCTTGTCATGAGTACCGTCACAAAACGGTTTGTTGTTCGATTTACCACAACGACATAACGCGATTACTTCCTTCTGGGGAAGCAAATCAGTGCCCTTGGAGTTCGTCAGTGATGAAAGATTTTTAACAAGATAAGGTCCGTTTTCTTTGGGTTCGATAACGCTGGACATTTTTCGACTCCTTCTTTAAATTGTCGCTCTTAGTGGATTTCTCGATTCGTTGTTACCACATGAGAATTAGCTCTGATCAGGTGACCATTGACCAGGCTCCGGTTCCGCTCTCGGCGCTGCCAGCCCGCATCGCTCAACCCTTGATTTCGTGACACACGCATCATCTCGATCAAGTTTAGAACGGGTCCGACTTTTGCCCCGCATCCGCGATCACACAGTGTATGTTGATACCAAACGTGTTTTGGCGGTACCCAGCCTGCCCTGCTAGATTCTTACTTTCAGTTCGGCCAGCTTCTTGACGATGGTATCTTGCTACTCGTCGATAAACAGCCGGGTTGTGTCCGCATGAAAACCCGGTGAACATCACTCCATCACCTTTATCAAGGCCTAAACAAGGCGGTGCGTTCGAGCAGCCTCCTGGCAATAAGTGCATGCCCCTTTTCGTTCCAATGAACGTCTCCCGATATAAAATAGTTTTCGATGCGTCGCCTCGGATCACCACCGTTGATAAATTCGGGAAACAGATCCACGAACTCCGCCTGATGTTGTCGCGCCCAGTCCTTCCAAAAGATGACTTGCTTGGAATCGACTTCGCGGCGAATGATCTGATCAGGCCAGGGATACACTACCACGGTTAGTGTTACTCCATTTGAGTCCAGCAAACTCTTCAGTTTCTCCATATGTAATGCGGCCTGCTGCAACCCGCGCTTACCGTATGTACTAAACGCATCTGGGTTATAAGTCCAGGCCGCACGATATACATCAAGTGATTCATCAATGCTGCGATGCCGCTCAAATCCGGTGCGCACGCCGCGCACCCAGGTTCGCGCGTAGCTTATTAGAATGGTGTTTTCGGTGAGGAATTTTTTGAATTTCTCACTGAAACGCTCAACCCGTGGTCCACCGACCGATACCACATTGCCGTCGACGTTAAACCTATAGCCTACCGCCTCATCCAGCACATCGGAGATATCGATCAGTACGACTACGTGATGGAATTCGAGCCCTACCTCCTGGAGTAAATATTTGATCTTCCGATAGTATATTATGGGTGAATACGAGGTAACGGCAGCGTTGAGCACGTCTATGCCTTTCGCCCCAATATGACGGCTCACTATACCGACGAAACTGTCATCGAAGGAATATCCCAGCGCCTCGGTAAACGAGTCACCGATAAAAAGAACCCGATATCGGTCACTTTCAAGCGGCACTTGGCGCACTTCGCTATCCTTAAAACCCAGCGAATTGGTATGTACCTGGTAACGGATCGGCCCCCACTGTGCTTTGGTGTAGGTGATATTGGAGGCCAGGGTATGGTGGTAGACGGGGTGGGACACACGGTAATAAGTCTCAAATTTTCTCGGCGGCGTATACCATCCGATCGCGGCGAACACGTTCGCCGCCAGGAAATCCAGTACCATCAAAGACAATAAGACGACAACGGCGAGCGTTGTTCTTGGGTGGCGTTCGAAAACGGTAGCGCCTGCGTGACCTTTCAATAAGCGAGCCTAATTGGTGGCATGCACATAAGCCCAAGCTTATGCTAAATATGGGGGAACGGACAATCCGCCACCACCATCGTAGGTGGTGTCTGCTAGTCCGCGACGTTGAGTAATGGGGACACAATACTTTTCTTGGATCTAATCGAAAAGCCAGAGATGGATATTGTGTCCCCGTAATTATTCTAGAGAGGCCAGGCTATCCAAACGCAAGGCAGCATCAGCCCGAACCGACTTATCCGAGTCACTGCGAGCAATCCTGGCCAAGATGTCATCATCGACAAGCCGCGCCACCGCGGCGCGGCGAACGCGAGTGTCTTTGTCCCACTGTGCACGGTTTGCCAGCAGCTGCTGGTCGATCACCTTTTCGACTGCTACACGGCGCACACCCCAGTCTTCGTCATTTTTTGCCCGGTTGGCAAGCACCGTCTGATCGTCGATTATCTTGAGGGCAGCCTTTCGGACCTGCCACGCCTTGTCCCACTTAGCCCGGTTTACCAACGTCGCACGATCGTCGATGCATGCGACCGCCACCGCACGGACCTGCCAGCTATCATCGTTCTGAGCGTGCTCGCATAACTCTTCTGTGTTCTGGATGCGCTCGACAGCGGCACACCGAACACGCCAGTCTTCATCAATTCGGGCAATTGCACACAGCAGTTCTTGATTATCGAGCTTAAGGACTGCAGCCTTGCGCACTTTTGGATCAGCGTCGCTTGTTGCGATGGACGCCATGTGAGTCGTATCCTTCAGCTTGCGCACGGCGATGGCGCGCGCATCCGCGTACCGGCCGTTCTCGGCGATGTCGGTAAGCATCTCACGATTACGCACCCTGTGGGTGGCAGAGCAGCGGACCGGCGGGTCCACATCGGTCTTTGCGACCTCGGTCAGCACACCGCGATCTTGGATGCGGCGTACCGCCGCCAACCGGGTGTCCTCGTGCGCACTCTCGGTCGCTAGCCGGATCAGCGTTGCCTGTTGTTCGATCCGGCCGGTCGCCGTCAGACGCAATTCGGACTCTGAGTCGCTTGCCGCCACCACGAACAAAGCCTGCTCGTCCGCGAGCCGCGTGACCGCCGCACGCCGAATCTCAGTGTCCGTTTCGGTCGCTGCGACCTTCGCCAGTGAGGCCTGATCGTGCAGCTTCGCGGCTGCCCGCCGCCGCACATCGATCCAGCCGTCTTGGCGCACGACATCGACCAGGAAAGCATCATCGCGCAGTGCCTTCACCGCCGTCCGGCAGACGATCTCGTCGGCAGCCGAGCCAGCGATTTCGACCAGTATACGTTGGTTCGAGATCTTCTTGACCGCCGCTTTAGCAATGCTCCGATCACCGGCGCCGACGGCAACATTCTTGAGCAAGTCCTGGTCCTTGATGGCGGCAACGGCCTTCTGCGCCACGGCTCGAAGGCTCGCGCTACGGGCAACATCGGTGAGAAGGGCCGTCGCCCCCAGCCGGCGCACCGCTGTTTTTCCCAATCCGGCATCACCGGTGGTCAAGGCGATACCAGCAAGCAGCTCGGGGCTGGTGATTCGCTGGACCGCTCGCTGACGCACACCCTCGTCGACGTCGGCCTTGGCGATGCGCACCAGGATTTCGTCGTCATCCAATCGGTCGATCGCCGCTTTCCTGACCGCGGCCAGGGCGGCCGTGCC
>JAHEIO010000325.1 GCA_024639325.1 Gammaproteobacteria bacterium | reverse complement strand
GATATTTGCTCTTTGCCGGATATCTGATGCTCCAGTCACCGGCATGCTATATCCGGAATTGAATAACTCGCGACTTGTTCCGATCGGGGTGTCAGCATGGGCCTGGATACGGGTGTGGGAACACTGGTCGGAGCCGGAATCGGTGTCGTCCTCGGCACGTTGATCAATGGCATCCTGATCTGGATTATAGGCAAGCTCGGGCTGGGCATGAAGGTGGACGGCTTCGGTTCGGCACTGGCGGCCGGCTTCTTCATCGCGCTCGGTGCGGCAATCGCCGCCATCCTCTGGGGCCTTCGCTCGTGGGGGAAAAGAGCGACGACCGCGACTGCTACGTGCAGCCATTCCACGACGTTGCGGTGGGTGACGTCGCAGCAGACCACCTGCTGACAGGTGTTCACTTCAAAACGAGATTTAGTAATCAGGTTTTTCTGGAAAGTGGTCGGCCAGTGTGAAACTCCGCTGTCTAACAGGCACTGGGCCGAATACAATCAGTGATCCAGGCCGTAGCCTGAATACACGGGTGAGGCTAGCAAGGTCAGGTGATCTCGATGCGATCCGGCGATGGCGGACGAATGACACCGGTACCTGAGTTGGTTTTAGCCGTGCTAGCTGGTTGCAAGTGGGATACTTTGAGAATAGAGCAATGATGACATCAAGCCGGATGCTGCTGATTTCGCTGGCGTGTGTGTGGATCGTCGCGCTGACGCCTGCTCGCGGCGCCTCCACGGCCGAGGTTGCCGAACTCGCCGAAACCCACGCTCAGCTTGCCAAAGTCGAGCAGCTGATTGCCGCCGTCGATTCGGTGCGCGAATGGCACCGCGATGGGCTGAATACCCGCATAGATCAGCTCGGCATAAAGGTGGTGACACGGCTGAACGAAATTGCGCCGCGCCTCCTGACAGCATTCGAATCCGGCACCAGCGCACGCACCGAACTTGAAGATCTGCTGGAACAGTGTGCGACATTCACCTTGCAACGGATACAAGTTCTCGAGCAGCGTGCTGCCGCCGAGCGCGAGCCGCTTCCCAAGTTCCAGCAGAACGCCCAGGCTGACATCGCCCGTGCGTTTATCGAAGACTTGACAAGCATGCGCAAGGACTACATCAAGGCGTACATTCGCCAGGCGGAAATTCGCCGGACAGCCGGGCTGGAGTCCGAACCGATGTTCCAAAGGGCGCGGGAACTCCTGTCACTGATCATGGAGCGCCTGATGGGACAGGTTCGCCTGGACGCCATGTCGCTGGACGAGCTGCGCTCGCGGCACACCGAAGAGCCCCTGCGTGAGGATCTCCAGAAGGCGTTGGATCTGGTCCAGACCAAGCAGACCCGGAATTTGCATAATCTGGAGCGAACCATAGAGATCGGCGAAAGCGTTGGCATCGCGACCGCCGAGCAGCGCAGCCTGCTGATCCGCGAGCGTGGCCAGGTCGGCCTGGAGATCCTGCAACGCGATGTGTTCAGCAACCTCTGGGATGACCAATTCAGCCGCTTTCGCGAAAGCCTCGCACGCAACGGTCCGGATGTTCTTTTCCGTTTGCTGTTATTTTCTCTCGTTGTCGTAGCAGCCTGGGCGGTAGCCCGATTAATTCGCTATCCGGTACGGGCATTGGTACATCGGGAGCGCCTCGGCCTCAGCTACCTGCTTCGCGACACACTGATCACACTATCAAGCTTCGCCGTATTCCTGCTGGGGCTGGTCGTCGCGCTCGCCACACTGGGGGTGTCTTTGGGCCCCGTATTTGCAGGTCTGGGCGTCATTGGCATCCTCATCGGGCTGGCGCTCCAGGACTCACTCGGTAACCTCGCAGCCGGGGCGATGATCCTCGTGTACCGGCCCTATGACGTCGACGATCGTATAAAAGTCGCCGGTGCAGAAGGGATCGTCAAGCGCATGAATCTGCTGGCGACCACTATCGCGACCACCGACAACCAGATGCTGGTCGTGCCTAATGGTCGTATCTGGGGCGATACCATCGTCAATTTGACGGCAAACCGCGTCAGGCGAGTAGACGTCAAGGTGAATGTTTCCTACGCTGAGGACCCGGACCGGGTCCACGCGGTTCTGATGGATGTGCTCGAGCAACATGAGCACGTACTGGCAAAGCCAGAGCCTGAGGTGCACATGGCCGGAATGGAGGATTCGGCCGTTGCGATGGTGGTAAAACCCTGGGTTCGCACCGAGCACTACTGGACAACCTTGTGGGACCTCAACCGCACCATAAAGAAACGCCTTGATGCCGAGGGG
>JAHEIO010000324.1 GCA_024639325.1 Gammaproteobacteria bacterium | reverse complement strand
CTCGAACGTTGCTCAGCCGACCTCGACGGTCCCGTCTTCCTTGATGGAGACTGGATCGCCGGATTTGACCGCCTCAAGGAACTCGTCGCCAAGCAGATCGATCGTGATGACGCGCTTGCCATTCCAGATATCATCCATCAACAGTCCGGCAAGCGAGACGGAGTCGACGTGCTGCGAGAACAACATCGCCTTGGGCCCCAGGCCCAAACTCCCCACGCCCATCAACGCGGCCCCGCCCAGAGAGGAACCTACGGTCGTTGTGGTACAGATGATCGCGCCGCCCAGGTCTTTTTTGTAAAAGTCCTTGTTGTTTGGATCGGTGCAGGGAGCACTGTCCTTCCTGCCGCCAAACAGGTTCTCGAGGTAGGAACCGGTCGTGTTGAGAGGTTGTTTTGAAGCGAGTACCTTTCCCTCGAGGTTGCCGGAAAGCAGCGGGCGCCCTTTGAATGTTTTCTTGGCCATTGGTTTCTCCTTTTTGTATCGTTTTGTTGTATTGTTTGGTTCGGTTTTGGAAAACCCTCACCCTAACCCTCTGCCGGAGGGAGAGGAGACAAGTGGACCCTACGCACCCTTCGGAATTTCACCCGTGCAGATGACTTCGATGAGGACATCGTCCGGGAGGTAACGCACGTCGGGATAGTAGTTCCGCGTCTTGGGGGAATTCGTGACGCCGAAAGTCCTCTCGGAGAAGCCTTTCATGCCCGCGTAACTCACCGTGCACATGTTTGTGAATTTCATCCCGGCGCGCTTCATTGCACCGACGAGGAGCGGCTCCTCCTCGACAAGATGATCCCGCACGACATTCGAGCAGAACATCAAGGTCGGGATGGCGGCCGTTTTCAGGCCTCGCTTCTCCACGGCTTCCGTCACCTTCTGTCCCCACGTGAGGAGTTCGTGGTACGTGTTGTGCGGACAGCCAATGAAACAGGCCGTCGGCTTTTCAGGACGTCCTTCCCATTCAACCGGAAAGGTGCCGAGGACCCGTGCCTGCTCGGCATCGTCGAACACGTAGGTCTGGCAGCCTTTGGCCAGCAGATCGCGCCCCTTCGCCTTGGCGTCGGGAGTGACATTCTCAATGTGGTAGAGGCCAACGGCGCCGCTGGACGCGGTGGCACTTCCCATTTTTTTCAGCAGGTGCATGTTGTCGTTGGTGACTTTGTCACCCAGGTATTTATCAAGGCCCGTGATGAAGGGAACGCCGTCGATCACCTTGAGGCCGATGGCCGAACCGAGCACGCCCCAATCCGGCTCTTCGGAGGTCTTCACTTCCACGAGCCAATTGGCCATGCGGCCCTCGTCGGTCATGAGTCCGAAAAGCGGCGCCTTGCCGAGCAGTCCGCAGAGCAGTTCCATGCCGCCGGCGTTGCGGTTGGTCCGGAGTCCGAGGGCGGAGTTGCCGTAGTTGATCGCGGAGGATTCGGCCCAGGCGACGTAGGTGCCCGGGTCAGGCTTATTGCCGACCTCGTCGAGGTAACAGGCGCAGCTGCGAAAGTTCAGGTCCGGAGCACCGAGTTGCGCATGAACCCGATCCAGGTCCCGCTGCAGCCGGTAACCTTCGTAAATCAACTCAATGTCCGTCTCGTTGTTATTGACGTTGTAGAGGTCGTAGCAACGCGGATTGACGGTGTAGGGCGCGTAGGTCTTCAGCCCGGCGTCGGCGCATTCCTGGAACAGCTTGATCATCGGCGCCATGTAGTCCGTCCCGGTGTACAGGGAGCAGTGCGGCGCGCCGCCGAGATCGACGAGTTTTTCAGCTCCGAAGGCATTGCCATGGGCGACGACAATTTTCATGACCCTGGCCAGTTCCGGCCCCTTCTTGCCGTCCATGATGTCCTGCTCTTCCTGGGTGAGCGGCATCTGGTAGGGCGCTTTCGGATCAGCCTGCTGGGGCTCACTGCTGCGGTGCTTGAATCCCTTTTGCGGCTTCCCGTCCGCGTCCATAGCGGTCATGTCGGAATACCCGAGCTTCCCCGCGTAGTCGGGAAGCTTAGTTGGTTGTTTGATAGAGGTTCCGCTCTTCATGTTTTGTTTCTCCTTTAGTTACTGATTTAAGTGCAGTGTCAGGTGGATTGCCTCAAGTTGCTTTTTTAAGAAAACCCGCGGCAAACCCATCGCATGTAAGCTGATTTCACTTCAGCGGATTGTCGATCCGGTGGAGCCCCGGTGTTTTGTCTCTAAGTTCGCCAGGGACAGACCAGACTCTCCCGGGTGAACAGCTCATCCTGGCGCAAGCCAGGACGAGCTGTCCC
>JAHEIO010000124.1 GCA_024639325.1 Gammaproteobacteria bacterium | reverse complement strand
GACTCCGGTTTTGAGGGACCCCTCGACGACAAGCATCACCGAAGCACCCAAGCCGGATGGCGCTTCGAGGGCCTGCCCTGGCAGCAATGCTGAACCGGGAGAAAGCGTGAAAATAAGTAAACAAAAGTTGCACCGATTGATCGACGAACGTGTCGAGCATTACCTCGAGCGGCAGAAGAAGAAGGAACGGAAACTGCGAAAGCAGCTTGATCAATTGCACGCAGAGATGGATGGCTTCAATGATGGACCGGGATCTGTTAAGCGAGGCAAGCGATTCGAAGAGTACGAGGACTGACCCGCATTCGATAGCAATTCTCTCGGGGTAGGAGCGGCGCCCCGCCGCGATGACGTCATCGGCGCGAGGCGCGCCTCCTACAATCAACGCAAAGGCGTCAGCACCCCTTAACCAGGTGTAAGCCAAGGCAATTTGAGTGACTTCCTAACCAAGTGATTGATCTCGGGGTGGTGCAGCAATCCCTGAAGGTCGAGCTGCTCCGTTTCATTCAGCTCCTGTGAAAAAGCGGTGATTGTTTTCTTGATAACCGCCCCAATCTGTTTCTCCGCAAGGTTTATCACCGCCATCAGTTCGTCGGGACCCTTGGGCAGATTCTGCGAGTCGAAACCCTCGAATTTTCCGATTATCTTCCCCACCAGCGTGTTGCTGCGAATCTGTTTGATTCCCCAGCGGTTCAGCCTGCCCATGGCGGGGAATAGGCGGGGATCGAGGTGTCTCTGTTCGAACTGGCGTCTGAATTCGCGGTCCACGAGTTCTCGACCCAGCAGGCGGTCCACCTGGTTGTTGTCCACACGGCCTGCGTATCGGAAACACTCGCTGAGCAAAAAGTCCACGGGAGCAAAAAAATCGAAGTAGGTATAGCCCAGCTTCGCCAGGTTGGTCCGTATATTGGGATGCTCGAGCCTGCTTACGGTTTCGGCGGGTGTCATGCCCGCCGCCTTGTGCAGGAAGCGGCCGACGGCGGTGCACGACATGTAGCTGGGATCCGCGTCTTCAGAGTCGAAATTGTAGCCGCGAACCTCCCCGATGAATCGCGCCGCCGCCGCGTTCACCGCGGCGGCGCGTTCGGCGGTGTACTCGGCGTGCCGGTAAACCTCCACGTACGAACAAAAGCGGGGGCCCAAGAACACGTTGAGAGGAACCGGTCGCACGCCCTTTTCGTAAGTCTCGATCACGACCGGAAAGCGCCCGCCTTCGTGTTCCAGAACGGCAAAGAACGCCGAGTGTGACGAAAAGGATTTAGGGTCGCTCAGCGACGTGTACACGCCGTTGCCATTCAGATTGACATTGGCGAGCAGTACGTCGCCCGGCAAAAATTCGACACCCCGGAAGCGCACCCCTTCCCCAGCCCGCTGATACCGGCCAAAGCGTTCATCCTGCCGCCAAGTTTCGAAGGACCAGTGGGAACTGCGATTGGCGACGATATCGAGATCGATACCCGGGCCCGACTGCTGCGCGAGGTCTGGGTAGCCGGCGGGAGTAATGCCCATCGACGCCTGTAACCGGGCGAAATTGTCAGTCCCGAGTAAATCGAGGGCGAGTTTCTGCTGATCTTCATCGAGGAATACGTTGAGGGTTAACAGGATATTCAGCAGTGCACCCCTATCCGCTGCAGTCCACGGTACGGCTTGGCAAAGCAGGTGTTGCAGCACCCTGGAACGCCACAGAATAGTCCTGAGCTTGTGTTGGACTATTGTTTCCGCGCCCAGGCCGGGGCGGTCCAGGCGCCGATATGCGTCATTGACCTGCTCTACCCAGTGGAGACACCCGTCCGGGTTCGTGAGCTTGTCGGCGATTGGCAGTTCAATCGATTGTTGGAGGTTCAGCGAAGGCAAGGGGTCGAGTATTGGCTGGGTCGGATGATGGCTGGCCGGATCATAACCTGGTTGCGCGGATCAAAAAAAACCCCGCTCCAGGGAGCGGGGTTTTGTGCAGCTTAGTGAGTCGCAGGGCAGGTTACATCATGCCGCCCATGCCACCCATACCGCCCATGTCGCCCATGCCGCCGCCAGGCATGCCGCCTTCCGGTTTGTCTTCCGGAAGCTCGGCCACCATGGCTTCGGTGGTGATCATGAGACCGGCGATGGAGGAAGCGTTCTGCAGCGCAGTGCGCGTCACTTTGGTGGGATCGAGAATACCCATTTCGATCATGTCACCAAAATCCTCGGTGCCGGCGTTGTAACCGTAGTTGCCACTGTTCTGCCTGACTTGGTTGAGGATAACAGAAGCGTCGGCGCCGGCGTTCTGTACGATCTGACGCAGCGGTTCTTCCAGGGCTCGGCGGACGATGCGGATGCCGGTATTCTGGTCCTGGTTGTCACCCTTCAGGCTTTCAATGGCGGGCAGGGTGCGAACAAATGCCACACCGCCGCCGGCCACCACGCCTTCTTCCACCGCGGCACGGGTTGCGTGCAGGGCGTCTTCAACGCGGGCCTTCTTTTCCTTCATTTCGACTTCGGTCGCGGCGCCGACCTTGATGACGGCTACGCCACCGGCCAGTTTGGCAACACGCTCCTGCATCTTTTCCTTGTCGTAATCGGAGGTCGCTTCCTCGATCTGAGCGCGGATCTGGTTGACCCGGGCCTCGATGTCGTTGGTTGCGCCGGCACCATCGATGACGGTGGTATTTTCCTTGGTGATCTGGACCTTCTTGGCGGTGCCAAGATCGTCCAGGCTGGCGCTTTCCAGACTCAGGCCGACTTCTTCGGAGATGACCTGGCCGCCGGTCAGGATCGCGATGTCCTGCAGCATGGCCTTGCGGCGATCACCGAATCCGGGCGCCTTTACGGCACAGACCTTCACGATGCCGCGGATGTTGTTGACAACCAACGTGGCCAGGGCTTCACCGTCCACATCCTCAGCAATGAGGACAAGCGGTTTGCCGGCCTTGGCAACGGCTTCCAGCAGCGGAAGCAAGTCGCGTATGTTGGACACCTTCTTGTCATGGATCAGGATGTACGGGCTCTCGAGCTCGACACTCATGTTCTCCTGCTTGTTGATGAAGTAGGGAGACAGGTAGCCCCGGTCGAACTGCATACCTTCGACAATCTCGAGTTCGTTCTCCAGACCGGAGCCTTCCTCGACGGTGATGACGCCTTCTTTGCCTACCTTCTCCATTGCCTCGGCAATGATGCTGCCGACTTGGACATCAGCGTTGGCTGATACGGTGCCAACCTGGGCGATTTCCTTGTGGTCGGAGCAGGGCTTCGACAGGGATTTGAGCTCGTCGACGGTCTTGGAGACGGCCTTGTCGATACCGCGCTTGAGGTCCATCGGGTTCATGCCGGCGGCGACGGCCTTGAGGCCTTCGCGCAGCATGGCCTGAGCCAGCACGGTCGCGGTCGTGGTGCCGTCACCAGCGACGTCGGAGGTCTTGGAGGCAACTTCCTTGAGCATCTGGGCCCCCATGTTCTCGAACTTGTCCTTCAGCTCGATCTCTTTCGCTACCGACACGCCGTCTTTGGTTACGGTCGGTGCGCCGAATGATTTGTCCAGTACGACGTTGCGGCCCTTGGGACCCAGAGTCACCTTCACCGCGTCGGCCAGGACGTTGACGCCCTTCATTTTCTTGGAACGGGCGATTTCGCCAAATAAAACTTCTTTTGCAGCCATTCTTGTAATCTCCTGTGCTTGTTGGCTTATTCAATGATGCCCATAATGTCGTCTTCCCGCATGACGAGGAGCTCCTCGCCATCCACCTTGACCTCGGTGCCGGAATACTTTCCAAAAAGCACCTTGTCGCCGGCCTTGACGTCCAGCGGACGCTGTTCCCCGTTATCCTGAACTTTGCCGTTCCCGACCGCGATGACTTCGCCTTGCATCGGCTTTTCGGCGGCCGTGTCGGGGATTACGATCCCGCCCGGGCTCGTTTTTTCGTCTTCGAGACGTCGAACCAACACACGGTCGTGTAATGGACGAATAGACATTTTGCTAGAACCTCCTGTAGGTTTTAGGTAAGTTAGTGATTTTAAAGGTGTTAAGGCCTGTTAGCACTCGCCTTTAATGAGTGCTAATAATATTGTCGAAATTCTGAAAGTCAAGCCCCCCGGGGCATCGGAATTATTATCCGGATGGCAAGACAGGTCGGTGTTTTACCCAAAAGCGGTCGTGGCACCCAATTTGCGCTGATCCGCACATTGCGCCGAGACGGCCGGCTAAATTCGATAACATATTGATCCAATTCCAGGATCAATCGGATTCGAGGATATAGAAAGTAAATGAGCAGCGATGCGTCGCCCTGGGTGCACTACTGGAACCACCAGACTTTCATTGACGACGCCATGTTGGCAAGAAGCTCGCGCGTGTTCTTGAAAGCGAGCGAAGATGTCATGGCATTTTCCGACCAGGACCGCGTGCTGGACATCGGCTGCGGCCCCGGAACCCTGATCGCGGCGATGGCCCCCAGGGTCCGTGAAATCTGCGGTCTAGACACATCCGAACGGCGCGTCGAGGCCTGCAGAGACAGATTCACCGCGTGCGAAAACGTTACCATCGAGCAGCTCGTTGAACGATATACGGACTTTTCGGTCGTCGGCGAACGCAAGTTTGATAAAATTGTCTGCCTGAGCGTCATACAGTACTACCGTGAAAAAAACGATGTACGGGCGCTTATCAGGGAAGTGAAACGTGTCGCCGCACCCGGTGCACGATTTCTGATTGGCGATATACTAATCGAGGCGTCGCTTGCACAGGACGTTCTCAGTCTACTGTGGTCCGCGGTGCAGGATGGGCAACCCTTGAAAGTGTTCAAATTCCTGTGGCAGGCACGGTTCAGCGAGTACGGTAAACTGCGCCGGGACATCGGATTGCTCAGTTTCAGAAAAAACGAACTACTCGGCATGAGCAACGACGAGGGTTTGAAAGCCGAAGTGATCGATGGATTGACGGTCAACCGAAATCGATCGAACCTTTTGATCAGATTCTGATGTATTTTGCATGAAGACCACGGCGAAAATTCCCCATTGGCTGATCTGGCTGTGTTTCACGCTCCTCATGATCGCCCTGGTTGCGCTTGGTTATCGCAAGCAGGCCAACAATCCTGCGGGCAGCGACTTCGATGTGTATCTGCAAGCCGCCCGGTTGATGCTCGAAGAGGCCGAGTTGTACCAGGTGCCCACCCACGGCGTCCATTACTACAGATATCCGCCGCTGCTGGCTTTTCTGATGGGGCCGCTGGCGCGGCTTTCCTTTGAATCGGCCCTGCTCGTGTGGTTGGCCTCGAGCGCAATCATCATGTCGGTGGTTTGCCTGGCCTGGTACAGGATCGTGACCGGCATGCATTTCTGGCGGGAACGCGCGAGAATTCAGTGGGCCATTGGGGGTGTCGCGCTGCTGGTGTCATTGCGGTACGTGCTGTCACATTTCAACTATGGCCAGGTTAATTTGACGGTGCTCGTCCTGCTGGTCTTCGGATGCGTGCTGATCTTCAAGGATCGTCCGGTGAGCGGCGGCGCACTGATCGGCGTTTCCTTGGCGATCAAACCGTTTGCCTTGCCGTTTCTGGTCTGGGCCATGGTCTCTCGCCGCTGGTGTGTGCTGATCGCGGTGATGGCCGGAGGACTGATTGGCGCCGTACTGCCCGCTTCGGGGGTCGGGATTTACCAAAATCTCGAGTACCTCAAGCAGTGGATAAGTCATCTGGCCGACAGTGTCTCACCGACGAATATCTGGCTGGCTTCGAACAACGTATCGCTGTATGCAAGCCTGCAGCGGCTGTTTTCAGATATGGAGGTCAGGCATCTGGACGGAACCATGAGCACCGTGTCGATCTTGTCTTTACCGGCCTTGGCTGTTGAGATTTTGGCGTGGCTCGTGTTCCTTGCCCTCCTGGGCTGGATCGCCGTGGTAGCGAGGAAATACGGATCCAGCAGCGACACGCGGGTGCGGTCCGCCGTTGCTTCGTTCATGTTCGCACTCATCCCGGTATTGACAACCACGGCTCAGAAACACTATTTCGTCATGATCATCCCCGCAATCATTTATGTCCTGTGCGCCTGGTGGGTATTCAATTGTCGGGATGCGGCGTTCAGGGTGCTGGTCGTTGTATCATTCGTGCTGCTCGCGGCAACCGGCCCCGCTATCTGGCCAAAAGCCTGGGCGCAAATCTTCCAATCTGCAGGCGTAATATCCATCGCGGCCATCCTTCTGGCGGCGGCCATTGGTCGAAGCATCAACTCCCCGGGTCCGGCTAACGCAGCCGGGAGATCGCGATATGTGTCCTGATTCGAACGCAGAAGGTCATGGTGTTCCGGCCAACAGGCGCGGTACTCCACACCTGTTCAGCGTAGTCATCCCGGTGTACAACGAGTTGAATGTGCTCGACGAGTTCATCGGACGCATCCGATCCGTTCTCGACAGGATGGATATTGCATATGAGCTCATTGTCGTTGACGACGGCAGTACGGACCATACCTTCGATCATTTACTCCGGCTCAATCAGGTGTCGGACGAGTTGAAGGGCATACGTCTGAGCCGTAACTTCGGCAAGGAATCGGCGCTGCTGGCGGGGCTAACCGCTGCGAACGGCGATGTGGTCGTAACCATTGACGGTGATCTTCAGCACCCGCCGCAGTTGATCCCGGATATGCTGGATGCGTGGCGCGGCGGCGCAAGCGTGATCCATGCCGTCAAGCGCGGCCGTGCCCCGGACAGCCGGTTTACCCGCCTTGGCGCGAGTATTTTCAACGCGCTGCTGTCCAGAGTCAGCGGTCTGGATATGCGCAACGCCTCGGATTACAAACTGCTCGATCGCGCCGCGGTCGACGTCATTACGACGCAGCTTAGGGAACGGGGCCGGTTTTATCGCGGGCTTGCTGACTGGATCGGCTTCGAGCAGAGACGCGTTCCCTTCGATGTCGAAGAACGTGACAAGGGGTCCGGCAAGTGGTCCGGATTCGCTCTCGCCGAGCTCGCGGTTACGGCTGTCACATCGTTTACCTCGGCGCCGTTGCGCATTATTACTCTTCTCGGCGTCGTGACCCTCGTGTTCGGCGTGATCGTGTCGGTAGAGGCATTGTTGTCCTGGTTCCGGGACGACACCGTTTCGGGTTTCGTAACGATAATCATCACGCTGCTGTTGATCGGCAGTTTCATTATGATCAGCCTGGGCATCATCGGGGAGTACATCGCCAAGATTTATGACGAGATCAAACACAGACCCGTCTACGTGGTGGAATCCACCTGCGGTTTCACGCTTGACGAACCGCAAGCCGCCCATCGACCATCGCAAGATGGCGATAGCCGATGAGGCGGATATTATTTACGTCACAAAGGCGTTTCACTTCTTTGCTGCACAACGCCTGCCGCTCACTGTCCCAGTCGTGATATTGGGCCAACCGGGGGTCCAACTCAACCGCTTCATCGGTGTATCCGGGATGGCACATCAGTTCGTATGCCCCACCCGGACGCAGCGTACTCAATACTTCCTTGAGATACCGAAGATTCAGCTTTCCACTTCTAGCCAGGCCCAGCATTGCGGGTGCCCTGGAACGTAAACGTGATGGAACGAACATTTTCATCCCGCCAATAATCACGTTCCGTGAAATCGATCCGGCCGTTGGCCGGCAATACCACTCGCTTGATGCAACACGGATATGCGGGATCCCGTATGCCGCGGCCAGGCGCTCCGCCACGACGAACAAACCCGGGAGCATGTGGACGTGTTCATGGGAGTTCAGAAAGCGCACCTCCATCCCGCTCGAGATGCAGCGATCTATCTGGCTACGCCACTCCCGCTCCACGATTTCTCGGGATAACCTGCCTGAGATCAGGGCTTTGATCAGAGCGAGCTTTCCTGGAAATTGGCCACCCCTGCTTCGGTTCAGCGCCCGCATCTCGTCGGCAAGGGGAAAACCGTGAGTCAGGTTGAGATGAACGCCGGTATCCAGGTGCTCAACGTCCAGCAGTGGTTCGATTTGTTTCTCCAGTTCGCCGGCGTTGGCGAACACACCGGTAGCCGTCACGGCCTCGTGTCTTGCCGCATCGATTATCCCGCGGTTGACTGCGGGGCCGTATCCAAAGTCATCGGCATTGACTATCAGATAAGCGCAGCGTTTTTCTTGAGCGAAACTGGACAACGATCAACCGACCTTCGTCGAGGACGATGTGTTGCTAGCCCGCATTTCTCACCAGGATCCCGAGCGATTGCGCAGGACAGGTGCCGATGAACGCCGGGCTGGAGTGAGATGCATAGCCGGTGCTATGGATCGAATGAAGCCCAAGT
>JAHEIO010000323.1 GCA_024639325.1 Gammaproteobacteria bacterium | reverse complement strand
CGCCACCACCGGCTCCCGCATGCTGGTGCGCTTCTTCGGCGGATGGGACTTCAAGGACGAGCACGCACAGTCGCGGCTTCCCGCAGACATCGGTTACGAAAAGGGCGTTCCGATGGGGGGCGATCTGGTGGGCGACGCCGCCGGCAGCGCACCGAACTTTCTCGTCGCTGCGATGAAGGACCCCCTCTCGGGCAACCTCGATCGCATCCAGATCGTGAAAGTGTGGCTCGACGCCGACGGCGAGCGGCAGGAGAAGATCTACAACATGGCGTGGAGCGGAGACCGCGAGTTCGACGCGTCCGGCAACCTGTCAACAGTTGGCAACACGGTCGACGTGGCGAACGCCATCTGGACCAATACTATTGGAACGCCGGAGTTGTTAGCAGTTTGGGAAGACCCGGACTTCGACGCGTCGGTTCCGGCGGCCTACTACGCGCGCGTACTCGAGATCCCGACGCCGCGCTGGACGGCCTACGAGGCCAAGCGCTTTAGGGTCACAATGGACGCCAATGTGCCGATGGTGCACCAGGAGCGGGCCTATACTTCACCAATCTGGTACACGCCGTAAACTCATTTGGCAAGTGGGTTAGAAACCCGGCCTCGTGCCGGCATTTCTTTTTCCTGTTGACTGACCGGATTTGGCCGGGTCCCGACGGACAAAGAGCCGTGGGACCTACGTGTTCAAGCCCCGTTTTCACGCGGTCCGCTCAATCGTGTACAAATGCCCTTCGATAACGGTCCGGGACAGAGAATATCAGCGTTTTCTAACAGACAGGACCCGACCCTCCGCTGCCCGTCGTGACTCGATCACGATAGGTCAGCAGGTTTGCCCAATCCGGTCATATACAGGTGCTAGTTGCCAGAAATCTGCCCGGTTTTTCTATTCTCAGCCACATAACGCCGTTCCAGAAAACGTAATTGCGGAGCGCGGTCTTTTTCAATTTCCTTGTGACTTGGTGACCCTTGTCTCAGTCAAAAAAAAGCAGGATTAATTCGATCAACTTTCCTACGTTAGAAAACCCACTGAGACGTCAAACAGGATCATGGATATTGAATCACTGACATCGCAGTTCAACCAGGCTATCTCGTCTTTTATCGATTGGGCCAGCGGTCCCCAATTCTATGTTCAGTGCGGCCTCATGTTGTTAGCGATCATTCTCGCTTACTTGCTCACGGCAATACTGAAAAAGCACGCACATATACTCAGGCAGCCCCCTGATAAAGGGCCGTGGCTGCCGCTTAAAAAAGCCGTCTACCAGATTGGCTACCTTTTGTTTCCATTGCTCGTGATCCTGTTTCTGGCCGCCACCATCGAGCTAAGCGAGCTTGTTGTACAGCAGAGTTGGTTGGCACGCATCGCCCAGAGTCTAGCGGTTGTGTTTCTGCTTTATTCGATCATAGCTCGCTTCATCAAGTATCCTTTTGTCGATCTTGTACTCAAGTGGTTCATGATACCAATCGCGGTTCTCCACGTGTTTGGGTGGCTTGACGATGTCACTTCCTACCTGGATACGATTGACCTGGAGGTAGGCAATATCAGGATCTCGGCGTACGGTCTGATCCGGGTCGTTGTGTTCGGATCCGTTCTGTTCTGGTTTGGTCGCGTCTCAAATAACGCGGGCCAACGCATGATCCGTAAGCAGGAAGGTATTGATATCGGCACACGCGAAGTATTCGCCAAGCTGTTTCAGGTCGTCCTATTTACAATTTTCGTCATCCTTTTACTGCAGATCATGGGTATAAACCTGACTGCGTTGGCGGTTTTCGGTGGCGCACTGGGTGTCGGTCTGGGATTTGGTTTGCAAGCGATTGCATCGAACTTTATATCCGGAATAATTATCCTCCTCGATCGTTCTCTGAAGGTTGGTGACTATGTCGAACTAGATGATGGCTGTGCGGGCACGATCCGCGAAATGAATATGCGGTCGACCTCGCTGGAGACATATGACGGTAAGGACATAATGGTACCCAATGAACAGTTCATTACGACTCGGTTTGTTAATTGGACCCATAACAATCAGAAGCAGCGGTACTCTCTTGAATTTCAGGTGGCTTACAAAACTGACGTTCCCAAAATGCTCACCATCATTAAAGAGGTCGTAAGGGCGCATCCGCAGGTCATCAATGAGCCAGATACGCCCACAGAAGAACTTGCCGACGCTGAGATCAGTGGATTCGGCGATTCGGGCATCGATATCCTGGTGGAGTTTTGGATGGAGGGTATTGATGATGGAGTGAATCGTGTAGGCGC
>JAHEIO010000047.1:26023-28844 GCA_024639325.1 Gammaproteobacteria bacterium | reverse complement strand
TCCTTAAGGAGTTGTTCGAGCATCAGGGTGCGGAAGCGCCGGGAGAGGACTTTGTGGGGTAGCAGATAGCCGGGGCGGCAGGCGATCCAACGAGAGCCGTTGCTGGAGATGCCGCCGCCGGGGACGATGCAGTGGACATGAGGATGATGGGTCATGGCCGAGCCCCAGGTGTGCAGCACGGCGGTGATGCCGAGTCTGGCGCCGAGGCGCTTGGGGTCGGCGGCGATCGAGTGCAGGGTTTGGGCCGTGGCCTTGAACAGGAGGTTGTAGATCACGGTCTTGTTCTGCCAGGCGATGTCGGCGATCTGGGCGGGGATGGTGAACACGACGTGGTAGTACTCGATGGGCAGCAGGTCGCGCTGTCGTTCGGCCAGCGTGGAACGGCTGACGGGTTTGCGGAAACCCATATGGTAGAGCTTTACCGACTGCGCCAAAAGGCAAGCCTCGATGTCGCGCAGACTCTCTTGGTAGGTGATCTGAGCAAAGGCCATGCAGCGAAACTGCTCGGCACAACTCAGGGTGCGTACACGATGATTGCCGCGGTAACCAGTAACGATTCGACTGAACGTGGTCCAGGGCAGGAAGTCCATGAGTTGAGCAAACAGAGTCTTGCCGGTGTGCATCGGTTTCTCCAGAGAAGTAGTCCCCGGAAGCGTCGCCGAAAAGGTATTCGCCGTTCAAATCGACACCACCCTTATTCGCTTCTAACTCATTGCAAAACATGGGATTATTTAGAATTCCAACTCAGTCAACCGGACACTATTGGGTGGAAATACAAAAGTAATTGAAATTCGTGTGACAGATTTCTATAAACGGAATTCATGGATGCCCAAACGCCGGACTTCGCTGAATGAAAGAAAAAGATATGCATAAGACCATTCTCGTTACCGGTTCGACCGATGGCATCGGCTTAGAAACGGCTGTAATGCTGGTCTCGCAGGGCCACCATGTTTTGTTGCACGGGCGTAATCCAGCGAAACTGGACGAAGCGGAAAAAACGCTCTCTGGGCTGGATTGCGGGCGCGTTGAGAGCTACGTGGCCGATCTCTCGCGCATTGCCGATGTCGAGGACCTTGCCAAGGAGGTAGCCGAGCGGCACTCCCAACTTGACGTGCTTATCAACAACGCCGGGATCTTCCGTACGCCTGAGCCCACCACACAAGACGGCCTAGATGCACGCTTTGTAGTCAATACGCTTGCCCCCTATTTGCTAACAAAACGACTTTTGCCGCTGATTGGAACTTTCGGGCGGGTGATTAACTTATCTTCCGCTGCTCAGTCTCCGGTCGACACAGACGCATTGGCAGGACGAGTAAAACTGTCTGACGACTTTGCCGCTTATGCACAAAGCAAACTGGCGATCACGATGTGGTCTCGTAGTATGGCACTGGCGCTAAAAGATAAGGGGCCAACGATTATCGCAGTCAATCCCGGGTCGATGCTTGGCACCAAGATGGTGAAACAGGGCTTTGGAGTGGCAGGGGGCGATATCCGTATCGGGGCTGAAATACTTATTCGCGCCGCATTGACAGGGGAATTTGCGACAGCTTCGGGCCAGTATTTCGATAACGACTCAAGTCAGTTCACCGCGCCTCATCCCGATGTACTCAATCTACAAAAGTCCGAAGAGGTTGTGCGTGCTATCGAGGCGGTTTTGGCTGACTGTGGAGCAAAATAGCGCACCAGACAATGATCTGGCCCCCAAAAAAACTCACGATGATAAACGCTCACTGAAGCCGTTCAGAGTAGGGCAGATAGGGTTTTTTCGGAGGATAGCTATCTGAGTTTGTGTAGCAGAGCATTGACCCTATGTTTAATACGGCCGGCCTCTCGATGTTCGGGTCAACGCTTGTTCGCAGTAATCGCGTACTCTACCCCGGATTCGTATGACACGTTGCCCGAGATGAAGGTGCCGCTGCCGGCGATCTGCAGATTGGCGACGCCGACGCCGTATTCCGTCGATTGCACATCGAGATAGATTTTGTTGCCGTCGATCGTGCCGCTTCCACTTGCGATACCGCTGGTGTAATAGACGGAAATATTGCGGCCCGAGTGATTGATCTGGACTTCGTAGCCCTCGTTGTCGACCCAGGCACCAGAGAGATCGGACACTCGGGTGCTCGCGTTAGAATTTTGCGATTCGCCCGTCGCTTCTGAGCTCTTGGATTCCGAATCATTGGGTCTAGGTTCCTCGTCGGTATTGATGCCAACCGCCAGCAGCACCACAACAACGGCTGCCCCGATCGCTATCCATTTGTAAGGCAGGGAACGTGATCGCTGGGGTGGCTTCGGGTGCTCGGGTTTTTTGCTGTCCTCTAGGCCCAGCGATTCGATGAGCGCCCTGACCAGGCGATCGACGTTGGCTTCCCAGTTGTGCGGCTCGAAAGTAAAGGCCTGCTGGCGCGTTAACTGGTCGAGCGGCTCGGACAGCTCGAGTTTCTGAAATTCAGAAGCCGTCGCACCGCCCACCAGTATGGGCACAATCGGAACACCCCGATCCAGCGCCGCGGCGATCTCACGACGCACCCAGTCCTCGGGATTTTGCATGTTTTTAGCAAGATCGAGCCAGCGAGGGCCGATAACGATCAGCATGACTCTACAGGTTTGCGCAGAGCTTTCGAGCTGGCTCTCGAAGTTTCCGATGCCGAGGTCCTCGATATCTCGAAAGACCGTACCGGAACCGAAACGTCTGTCTAAATCGTCAGCCAGCCGGTGGGAGTACCCTTCTCCCGCCCCGCCCCGCCGATAACTGATGAATATGTCTGCCATGAGCGACGTGTTACTTTGTTTTGGTGCGTAGCGGATTCTAGCGCCTCGCGGC
>JAHEIO010000047.1:0-25923 GCA_024639325.1 Gammaproteobacteria bacterium | reverse complement strand
GTCAGCCAGCCGGTGGGAGTACCCTTCTCCCGCCCCGCCCCGCCGATAACTGATGAATATGTCTGCCATGAGCGACGTGTTACTTTGTTTTGGTGCGTAGCGGATTCTAGCGCCTCGCGGCGGTTTAGTCATATGAATTCAAGACATTACCGTGAACCCGGGGCGCCGATGTACGAAGAGAAAATCTAATTTTTAAATTCCCGAGGAGTACGGCATAAGTGCTGCGTCCGCTGCGGTAGCAGGCAAATTTCTCGAGCACATACCTTTTGACTGGGGTTTGCCGGGTGCATGTTCGGCGAAAGCCCAGCAAGACCGCGGCGATATTTTCCACATACTGAACGGCGACCAGAGGTGCAGTGCATGAATCTCGCTAATCGTTTGATATTTCGTTTGACGGATAGTAACTACAAACCCCATGTCTTGTAGTGAAAAGGCCGTTGTCCTCCGCAAAAAAGTTATCACACTTCAGCCGAGGCGATCGCGTATTCATGATGGAGTCCGCCTAGTATTGGTGTAGAGATCACTTTTCGTCCGTCAGCAATGTTGTCACGATCATGGATTAGATAGCGATATGGATGGTCGCAGGGAATAGCCCCACGGAGTTGCGGTATCCGCGATTCAGAAATGACAAGCCACGATAGTGGATGCATGGTTACGAACAAACGTATACCAACGCTGATCACCGCGAGCACCACGCCAGGAGCGTTTCGGCATGTATTTGCGATACGTTCTTGGCCTCAACTTACATTATTCAGCGCCATCTCGTGGATAAAGTGTCTGAGTTCGACCGGTATCTGGTGGCGGCCAGGTCGTGACTTCCATCGCCAGAATAAGCGGAAACCTTGTCGATGCCAGTGCACCAGCGTAGCGGGCTGGACGAGCAAGAGCGCTAGTCGCCAATTAAAGTGCTTCGACAGAAATACTAAGGCAATTCGTGTTGCCGCATCGATTCGGCGTGGTTTCACGTGGCGTTCTTGATGTAGGGCGAGCTGTTTCCGTATCCGCTCGTGTGCCACTTGTCGGCGGTGATTCGACCTGAGAACCGCATCAGGCCAAATCATCCTTGGTTTCCAAGGTCTCACGCAAAGGCGAGCAGCACTCGTCTTCAGGCGCGGACGTATTTTGCCTGACGGTGCCCGGTTTGCCACAGCAAGCCGTACCGTTGTTGTTTTTCGCTAACTGGCCAAGGCAGGTCGATTCGGCAAGGTAGAAAGCGTTGAAGCAAGCTTCAAGATCTTCAGACACGGATTATTCTGCAATTCCCGTCGTAAGGAGATTTCGTTGCCACCTTTTCACATTCGGAAACGCGTCAAGGAAGTCGTAGCCAGACTGCTGCTCGATTATTGCAGCGCCGAGGGCGTAAGCCGTATTGTCAAGATCGAGCCCAAGGTCTTCGTCGGCATAGAGACGGCGTGCGGTCTGAATCAGTGATTGGGCGAAATCGGCATAGATACGCCAGTCGCGTTTCTCGTTGGCATCGGCCAGCGTACTGCCGCCACACCCCTCACTGGATCGACCTTGATTACTTATCAACAGCAAGGGAGCGATGTCGAATGAGTCACCGAGCGGCCGCCCTCGTGCACATCGGCAACGAATCCCTAATCAACACGCTCTCACAGCCGCAAAAATCAGTTTCCGTAAGCCGCGAACCTAAACTCTACCCGCTATGACCCTGGCACCCTGAACAGCTCGCAGCCCGTCAGCACATTGCTGGCGAATGGCATAACGATTATGCTTCCTATCCATCCATCAAATGACGAGGATTGAAATATGAAGCGTAAGCATCTTTTAGTGCCTCTGACATTGACTTTGATAACATTCAGTGCACCAGTGCTGGCATATGAGGTGATTGGTAAGGCAGAACTTGAACCTATGGCCAAACCTACAAACCCATCTTTCGTTGCCGGAACCAAGCGACACTGGTTGCGGGATGGGGAAGAGTCAATCACGACTATTGTTTCGTTGGATGGAGATACCTACTCCGGTAACAGATCCATTGACGAGTGCAGCTAGGTTGAAATGACTTACGAGTTCGCCGCCCCATCCTTGTCCTGGAAGAACTGTAACGGAACAAGCGGAACGCAGACGATCACCAAGACCAAAGGCAGCCCCTGGCCGCTTCACTCAAAATCTAAATTTGAATACAAATTCAGGGGTAGCTATCACGATGGGAGCAAGCCATGGGTCTCAACGCGGAAGTGCAAAGTAAAAGCCCAGGAGCGCGTCAGCGTGCCAGCGGGTGAATTCGATACCTATAAACTCGAATGCAAAGACAAGTGGAACAAGCGGACTTACTGGTTCTCGCCGGACCTGGGACATAGCGTATTATTTAAAAGAAAGCACAATACTGACGCTAGTCGATCCTATACCATGGAGTTCGTAAAAACTGTAAATCCCTGAGCCGGCAGTTTAGTTTTCCATAAATTTAACTAGCCGCTCGCAAAAATAGGACGCTTTCGGGCGCCTTGGATTGTGTAATGCATGCGTCCGAAAAACGGTAATCTTCCAGACTAATAGATTCAAGTTTATAAAATCTTCGCGATGACCTGAGGAAAGTATCCTCAATTAATGATTCGCGACAGCATTACATAACGACGCCATAAGTGCTTTCTGGAACAATGAACAATCCGGGTTAAAATGACTTCTCTCACAGTTTGGACAGATCTCGGAAAATTAGAATGAAAAGTCGTGAGGATGCATTACTCTTTGGCCTCGCTTTAGCCGGTCTAGGCTTCGCAAGGCGGCGCAGGCTGAACGCTTAACAGATACAAACTTGTTGACGTTATTGACCCCGCCTCCGTGCGGGGTTTTTCTCGTCTTCAGTCGTTTGCCGTATGTCCGGTGTGGGCAAATTGCACGCGTTCCCAGATCAGACCGCGACCGACTCCTTAGGGTCGTAAGTGAGTATTCCCGGCCAAAGAACGCGAGCGGCAGGAATGAGTGTCGTTGCTGCCTGATGCACCGCACCATGGATTGAGTTGACTTAGACAAAAAAACTACGTCCGGCGTACGCTCGAAACCGGACCGTCGTTGTATAAACGATTTCTCCCGCCGTCAGCGGTTTGTGCGTCGCCCCAAAACAGACTTAAAACGATTATCTGGTATCGTCGGTTTTGTGAAGCTGTTTTCGCGATATATCGGCATCGACTATTCCGGTGCCCAGACGCCCACTTCGAGCCTGAAAGGGCTGCGTGTGTATCTTGCTGATCAGGACCATGAGCCCAGTGAGGTACCGCCACCGCCCAGCCCCCGTAAATATTGGGCTAGACGCGGGGTTGCCGAATGGCTGGCCCAAACCCTGGCGGGACCGGAATCCAAGCTTGTCGGTATCGATCACGGGTTCTCCTTTCCTTTGCGGTATTTCGAGGCCCATTGGCTGGAACCCGACTGGGACGTTTTTCTCGAAGACTTCCATCGTCATTGGCCGACGGATTCGGATCACGTTTACGTGGATTTCGTGCGCGATGGCGTGGTGGGGGAGGGCGCCGCACGAACTGGTGACCGCCGTTGGCGACGGCTGACCGAAGAGCGAGCCGGAACGGCGAAGTCGGTATTTCATTTCGACGTGCAGGGCCAGGTGGCCAAATCGACACACGCCGGGATTCCCTGGCTGCGCTATCTTCGACACCGACTCGGCGATCGAATCCATTTCTGGCCGTTCGATGGATGGGCGATACCACCCGGGAGGTCGGTCATTGCAGAGGTCTATCCAGCCCTGTGGAGCCGGGAGATTCCTCGCGGGGATCGCACTCCGGATCAGCATGACGCGTACGTGATCGCCGAGTGGATGCGACGCGTGGACCGAGAGGGACGTCTGTCGCAGTCGTTTTCGCCGAGTCTAACGCCCGCAGAAAAGACCGTGGCACAAGTGGAGGGATGGATTCTGGGGCTACCGTGAAACCTATCTTGGGGCGTGTGAAAGGCCCATTGGATCAGACCGAGAATAAATCCTTCATCGGGAAGAGGCTAGACCAGACCAGTCGAAAATAGACTAATAAACGACTTCGGCTATTCGCGGTGATTTCTGGATATACGGATGAGGATTTAGGAAAGGATGCTGAGTTTTCGGACTTAATAAGGGCTTAAATTTGATCTTGGCCGATTGCAAATCTGACTAGATAGACGATAACTTATTGATTTTATTGGTCGGGGTGAGAGGATTTGAACCTCCGGCCCCGTGCCTCCCGAAGACACAGCTCATTTTATGAGTCCATATTTATCAACAAGTTACGCGCATCCAGTTCGCTCTACCGTGACAGAACGTGACTAGATATGACACTACACGACAGATTCGTGTCACGATTTGGTCACGGTCGTATAGCAGTTGCAAATTCGCCATGGGCAAGCCCAGCGCCCAGTTGCCAATAGCCCAATAGCTGCGGGAATTGTAAACCGAACTCCAAACGATTTGCCGATTTGCCAGTAGCGTGTGACATTCTAGTCACAGTAATTCTTGATACGTATGCCGATACACGGTACACTCTGTAATGATACGAACCTTTAAGCATCGAGGGTTAAAGAGGCTTTATGAGCGAGGTGACAGCAGCCAGGTGCGAAGTGATCGCCTCGAACGTATTGAGGACATTCTCGCTCGATTGGATGTTGCCGCCGTACGCTCCGACCTCGACTTACCCGGTTACGGGCTGCATTTACTTAAAGGCAAGCTAAAAGGGTTCTGGGCGGTTAAAGTTTCTGGTAACTGGCGGATTGTATTCCGGTTTCAGGACGGTGATGCCCTGGATGTTAATTTAATAGACTACCACTAGAGGTGTTAACTCGCATGCCGATGAAAAACCCGCCGCATCCGGGACGGTCCATCAAGGATACCTGCCTTGAACCTTTGGAGTTGACCGTCACAGAGGGGGCGGCTGCGCTTGGTGTAGCGCGTCACACTTTGTCCCGCGTCATCAACGGTCAGGCCGGGATCTCTCCGGAAATGGCTATTCGACTTGAAAAGGCCTTCGGCGGTAGCGCCGATAGTTGGCTGCGCATGCAGGCTGCCTATGACTTGGCACAAGCCCGGCAGCACGAAGACGAGATCGAAGTACAGCGCTGCGCTACTGCCTGAATTAGTTGTCCTTCCCAAAAAATCAACTGCGCTGATTCCTCTAGAAATCTAAGCCGCGATACGAACGTATTCATGGTGCAGTCCACCAACACGCTTAAGTGAGACGATGCGCCCTCGTTCGTTCGGATGCGTTTCGCGTCCGTCCGGAGCATCTTTGCCGAGCGACAGATGAGTCCGAACGCCGTTGCAGTAGGCAGCATAGTCAGAAAGAATACGCTTCAAATGACGCTCGCCAAGTACGACCACGTGATCCAGGCATTCCCGCCTGATAGATTCGATTACCCGCTCGGCGTAGGCGTTTTGCCAAGGTGAGGCAGGGGAGGCAACGATTTCCTCGATGCCAAGAATCTGTGCTTGTCGCTGAAAGCTCGTCCCGTAGGACCCGTCGCGATCCCGGATCGGATATCGCGGATTGCTGTCCCACCCGCATGCATTTACGAGTTGGCGGCCCGTCCACTGGGCAGTCGGATGTTCGGTGGCGTTGAAGTGTAGGATCTTTCGTCGGTCATTGCTTAGCACCCCGAAGACAAAGAGGATACGGAAAGTAGCTGTCGGAACGGTGAAGAAGTCGACTGAAACGGTTTCTTTCAGATGATTACGCAAGAAGGTTTGCCAGGTTTCGGAGGGAGGGCCCTGGGGCGAATCATGTACTTGGAAACGGTAGCCTCGGACAATTTGAACCCCAACTTCAGCAGTTCGCCATGGATTCGAGGTGCGCCCCACAGCGGATTGGCGAGGCACATCTGGCGAAGCAGATGTCGGATTTCCGAGTCGATCTTCGGTCGTCCCCGACCGCGGCTCTTCCAGCGCCAGTAGTACTTGAACCCCTGCCGATGCCAACGAATGACTGTTGCTGGTTGTACGACATGCAAGACAGCGCGCCAGTTCGACCACGTCCGGCTGAGGATCACCCAGAATAATCGGTCCGAGTCTCGTAGTCTCGGTCGAGGATTACGGTGTTTGAACGCTGCCAGCTGTTGGCGCAGCGCCAGATTCTCAAGAACACTCGTTCCGTTGTCGGACGGCCGAACGCAGCGCCCCCAGCAATAGTCGTAGCCATTTAAACATGGTTTCGAGATTGGCTGGGGTCTGCAAGAAAAGGCAATATGATCAACGGCGAACAATATTCAGGAAGGACAGGTGTCTGAACATCAAGAAAAACCCAGCTTTAAGCTGGGTTTCTTATTAGCACCTTTCAGAAGTATTATGTGCTTGGCGTATACCAGATCGGTGACGTGTAAGCACGCTCCTGTTGCGCCGTCGGTGCACCCTTGGGTATTGCAACACCGTACTTCAGGACATCAAAAAGGTACCACGGCGGTGTTGGGATTTCCAAAACCCGCGCGTAGTAAAAAGCCCGCTCTGCCGGATCAAAGTCTGGGTCCTCCCAAACGGCGATCAACTCTGCCGCACCGATTGTATTAGTCCAGGTTGCCGATGCCACGTCGACGGTATTGCCTACCGCTGGAACATCGCCATTGCTATCGGCTTCGCGTTCACCAGACCACACTACGTTATAGACCTTTTCATGTGTGGCGCCATCTGCACCAACCCAACCTTTGACAATCTGAATGCGGTCAAGGTTTGCCCCGATTGGATCACGCAGCGCCGCCACCAGGAAATTAGGCGCTTTGCCCTCTGCCGCGGCTGTCAGATCGCTCCCCATAGGAACACCTTTCGCGTATCCAACGGCGGATGGTTCCCGACTTCTCAGATCGGTTTCGGCAAAATCATACCCACCAAAAAAGCGCACGGTCATACGCGGACCGGTTGTCCCATAAACTTCCTTGCGGTCCATTGCATCAAAGAGTGATGCGCGGGTGTTTTCTTGTGCCCAGACTGCGGTCAAACCAGATGCAACCTGCTGCCAACTGAACAATTCGCCGTTTTCATTTTTCATAAAGGGATGTGTCAAGCGCTCGGCTGAGGGTTCATATCCCGCATGCTTGCCAAAGAAATTATTCTCTTCGATCGCCACCAGCGAGGTATGGCTGTCCGTGGACCCGATCATGCCGAATTTATACGGATTGGTGCCTAATTTCACTTCCAGCACCATGCCATTCTTTAGCGCTTCCCGTGCATATTCACCCGCAAGCATATCGTCAGTTTTGGCCTCCGACAGGTCCAGGTTGCCAACATCCCATGTGCCGTAGTCGGCAAACTCGTCATCCGGCGACAAGAATGGGTGGGTCTCGCCATCCCCCTTGATCTGGGTGACCTCGTACATCCGTTCCCACTTGGCGCGCTGTTCAACATAGAGCTTGTCCAGCTTGCGACCGGTATATTGGGCGTCCATAGGGAACATGATGCCATTTGACAGGTTGCCGTTGTGGGCATAGGCCATGGTGGCGCCGTTGGTCCTTAATTCATAGGCTTCAAGGTATTTATAGAGATCCAGCGGGTCAGTACTGCCTATGGGCTGCTGCGTCGTATAGGGGACGACTTGACGGGCGCGGTCCGGGCCATCGCGGAAAATGACATTCCGATGCAGATTGGCGCCAGCGGCAAGGGAAGTCCACTCAAAGCCGATAAAGGCAGTGAAGTTGCCGGGATCATTGAATTCCTCGGCTGCGTTGATGACCTCATCCCAAACGGTCGCATAGCGACGCGCTCCGGGAGAGTAATTTGCCATCAGGTCTGGATTCACCTTGCCCTGCGAGAAGGTCCCGATCAGATCAAGCGCGGCATCGACTGCTGATTGACCACCCGCGCGCATTCCTTTGGACCAGCGGGCTCCCTGTTCATACTTTGTCACAATTGGCAAAGCCGCAAGCATGTCACCGATTAAACCCATGCCGTCCGAGTGATCGGTGATGGCAAGCCAGTCGAGCGGACGCGCCAGCCGTACCGGCTGCCCCGAAGAGGCAGTAACTTGCTCACCCCGAGCAAAGCGATAGGCTTCTTTCAACCCCAGCCGGTTGCCGAAACCTCCGGCATCCATAGAAAGGGCCGTGTGGAGGTGACTGTCGCCCCAAAGCGGCTGCTCAGGAAAGTTTCTATCGGCATAAGGCGAATAAGGTTTTCCCTCGGGAAACAGTGAATTGAGTTGCCCTTCATCCGCCTGATACTCCTGAGCTAAAGAAGGTGTTCCTATACCGGCTAAAGCCATAGCCAATATCGTTGCAAGTCCAGATCTAATAATCATCTTACCTCTCAAGCAAGTTGTGCGGACACGGTGGCCCTATTGTTTGTTTTCAAGTACATCAAGTGTAAAGCAACCTTATCTGATTGAAACGAGTCAATCAATCGACTCAGGTACGTGAAATCTCCTTAGGCAGAGTCAGATTCAAATCAACAGGTTGCGAGACCGGCCCATTGTTCACGAGGACGTGTTCAACTACAGGTCTGTACGGAAAATTTTTACGAAAGTATTGGTACGATGTGATGATGATCATCTCGCCCGTGTGTTGGCATTGAAATTATCTAACGCGGGATACGGAATAAACGCCTCAACTAGTATACAGCGGAAGAAAAATCCACAAAGTTTCGACGACGCTCGGTCCGCTTTGTCGGGGGCAACCGCCTTTCGATAACGACCAGGTACCGAGAATTTAAGCGTTTCCTAACAGACAGTACCCGACCCAATAGCGACATCCGCTAACGGGCTGAATGACGCACGAATTAGATCTACTCAATTGCGATAACAGGTCCCCGATACCACTGAGTATTTAGGAAAGAGTAACCGTTCGGCGAAACCGCGCCCATGCGGCCAGAAAGAAGGCCGCGGCGATTCCGAGGTTAGCCAGTAATTGTGGCCACACCACGGAAAGGTCGGCGCCACGGAACAGCACTGCCTGGGCGAGGTTGACGAAATGTGTAGTCGGCGCAGCCAGCATGACAGCTTGCACCAGCGGCGGCATACTCTCGGTCGGGGCGCTGGCGCCTGACAGCATATTCAGGGGGACGACCACCAGGATCATGAGCAACGCGAACTGCGGCATGGAACGCGCCACGGTGGCGAGCAGGATACCGAGTGTCGTAGCCGACAACAGGTGCAGCGCCGCAGCGAGCAGGAACAGCGTCACCGAGCCCGCGATGGGCATAGCGAGCGCACCTTGAACCACAATCAACAATGACAGCGCCGCCACCACCAATACAACCAGGCCATTGGCCCATACCTTCGCGGCCATGATTTGAAACGGTGTGAGCGGCATGACCAGCAGATGCTCGATGGTGCCGTGCTCGCGCTCACGGATCAGCGCCGCGCCGGCCAGGATGATCGACATGAAGGTGATGTTGTTGACCAGTTCCATCGCTCCGTAGAACCACACGCCGTTGAGGTTGGGATTGAACTGCGTGCGTACGGCGAGCCGGATCGGCAGCTGCGGATCGCCGCGGTAGCCCTGCACGAAACGGGTGATCTCATCGGTGACGATATTGTGAATGTAGCCGGCGCCGATGAATGCCTCGTTCATGCGCGTGGCGTCGATGTTGAGCTGAAGTGCAGGCCGGTCGCCGGCAAGCACATCGCGCTGGAAATCGGCGGGCACGTGCAAAGTGAAGGTGTAAAGCCCGGCATCGAGGCCGGGGTCGACCTGGGTGAATTCGATCAGCCGCGGCGGCAGAAACTCGGGCGGGCGTAGCGCGCCAATCAGACGCTGTGACAACAGCGAGCGGTCTGCGTCTACCACTGCCACGGACGCGTTGCGCAGTTCCGTCGATTGACTGTTGGCGGCCTCGTACAAACCTAACGAGAACGACCAGATCAGGAAGAATAACAGCACCTTATCGTACCGTAGGCTGCGTATCTCCTTTACCCCCAACTGGAATATGTTAGCGAGGCGCTGCATCGTCATTTTTCCTGCTTGCGCAGCAAAGCCACGCAAACCAGGGTCATGGCCGGTATGAAAATCGTCAATGCCATGAACTGGTCGGTGAGATCGCTAAAGCCCAGTGCCTTGCTGAAGGCTCCGCGGCTGATGATCAGAAAATGGGTCGTCGGGTAGATCTTGGAGAACAGGGCGGCACCGCCCTCCAGCGCTGACACCGAGGAGTTGAGTCCACAGAACGCGAAAGCCGGTGTCATGGTGGCGATAGCCGTACCGAAGATTGCCGCCACCTGCGAACGGGTAAAAGTCGACATCAAGAGACCCAGCCCACTGGTGGCGGTGACGTACAGTAACGCCCCAAGGATGATGGCCGCGAGGCTGCCCTTGAACTGCACGCCAAACAGGGACACCGCCAGCGCCAGAAGTCCGAAAAAACCGATCATGCTTATGCCGACGTACGGCAGTTGCTTGCCGAGCAGAAACTCCAGACGAGTGATTGGGGTGACGTACAGATTGGTGATCGATCCAAGTTCCTTCTCGCGTACCACGCCCAGCGCAGTCAACATCGCGGGAATGAGCACCAGCAGGATGGCGATGACGCCGGGCACCATTGCATTGAAGCTCTCGAAGTCCTGGTTGTAGCGGTAGCGTGTCTCGATTTCGGCGGCGGCCGTGGGTGAGGTCACGCCGCTGCGCGTGGCGAGGTCCGTGAGGTATTGATAGTGCAGTCCTTGCACGTAGCCGCGGATGGTCTCGGCGCGAAACGGCATGGCGCCGTCGATCCACATACCAATTTCCGGTGACCGGCCGCGCTTGAGATCAGCTCCGAAGCGGGTTGGAATTTCGATAGCCAGGCTCAGCTCGGAAGTGCGCATCCGCCTATCCAGCTCAGTATAGCTATCGAGTGGCTGGCGTTCGGTAAAGTAGCGCGAGCCGGCGATATTTTGCACATAGGCACGGCTATCCGGGGTTTGATCGCGGTCGAGGACCGCAAAGCGCAAATCGTCCACGTCGAAAGTCATGCCGTAACCGAGCAAGACCATGAGCAGGGCCGAGCCGAACAGCGCAAAAGTAAGCCTAATCGGGTCGCGCCACAGTTCCAGGGTTTCCCGGCGCGCCACTCCCAGCAGACGCAGCAACCGAAAGCCGGCGCGCGCCGGTTGTGCCACGGGTTGCTTCGCGGTGGAAGGGGGCAGAGTTACTTCCGGTTCCGTTTCGGTGGCCTCCTCGAGATAGGCAATAAAGGTTTCCTCCAGAGTCGCCGCGCCGCGGGCCTGCTTGAGCGCTTCCGGTGTGTCGCTTGCCAGCACTTCTCCCGCGTGCATCAGCGAAATTCGGTCGCAGCGCTCGGCCTCATTCATGAAGTGGGTTGAGATGAAGATCGTCACACTCTGGCGGCGGGCGATATTGACCAGCAGCTCCCAAAATTTGTCGCGCGCCACCGGATCGACACCCGAGGTCGGTTCATCGAGTATCAGCATCTCCGGTTTGTGCACCATAGCCACCGCGAGCGATAGCCGCTGGCGGATACCGAGCGGCAGTGACGCAGCCAGGGCGTCAGCATGATGGCCGAGATCGAAACGCTCGATCAACTCGCTCACACGCGGCATCACTCCATCAGCCGGCAGATGGAACAGGCGCGCGTGCAACACCAGGTTCTGCCGTACGGTCAGTTCCGAATACAACGAAAAGGCCTGGGTCATGTAACCGACCCGCTTGCGGGTGGCGAGATCACGTGCATCGACGGGATGACCGAACAGCTTGGCGCTGCCCGCACTCGGGTGCAGGAGACCGGTCAGCATCTTCATAGTGGTGGTTTTGCCGCAACCGTTGGAGCCGAGAAAACCGAATATCTCGCCGCGCTGAATGCGAAAGCTCACGGCATTAACCGCGGTGAAGTCGCCAAAGCGCATGGTCAGCCCCTCGGCTTCAATGGCTGTTGTGTCACTGGTCTCGACTTCACGTGGCGGCACAGTCAAAGCCCGGTGGCCGTCGCGCTGCGATTCAGGCAGGAGTCTAATGAACGCGTGATCGAGAGTGGCGGCGCTGGTACGCCCCTTGAGTTCTGACGGGCTGCCGGTGGCCAACACCTTGCCATCGTTCATGGCCACTAGCCAGTCGAAGCGCTCGGCCTCCTCCATATAAGCGGTAGCGACGATGACACTCATTCCTTCCCGGCGCGCGCGCAACCTATCTATCAACTCCCAGAACTGGCGGCGCGACAGCGGGTCGACCCCCGTGGTCGGTTCATCCAGAATCAGCAGGTCAGGGTCGTGGATCAATGCGCAACACAGCCCGAGCTTCTGCTTCATCCCCCCGGAGAGCTTGGCCGCGGGACGGTCACGAAACGGCGCTAGCCCGGTGCTTGCTAACAAGTCATCGATTCGCGCCACGCGCTCCGCGCGCCCTTGACCAAACAGCCGGCCGAAGTAATCGACATTGTCAAACACCGACAGCGTGGCGTAGAGGTTTCGGCCCAGGCCTTGCGGCATATAGGCGATGCGCGGCGCAACGGCGTTGCGGTAGCTGGCGTGGCGCATATCACCACCGAAAACCTCTATTGCCCCGGTCTGAAGACGACGTGCACCGCTGATAAGTGCAAGCAGGCTCGACTTACCGACTCCGTCTGGTCCTACGAGTCCAACGCGACAACCCGCCGGGATGTCGAGCGTGACGTCGTCGAGTGCACGCACCTTGCGGTAGCGGTGGCTGACATCGGTCACACGCACAACCCAGTGCGCTGGTGTACTCATAGCGGACGCGCCAGTACCGACTCGGGCCAGGCGACGTCAGCACCCAGCCGTTCATAGGCCGGACCGGTGCTTTCCAATAACTCGTGGATGCGCCATTCGCGCTTTTGTCTAACCTGACCAAACAAGCGAGCGAGAAATTCAATGTGTAGATGGACTGACAAGATCATATACAGGTGGCATCCCAGCCCTTATGGCATGTATGCAATGCGCGGACAGACGGCATCCCGGTGCTGGATGCTTCGAATATCACGGCCAAGCACCGTTACTTCACCTTGCTGGATCTTGCGTGCGACGGCAATAACCGCCAACAGTGTCGAGTTGCCGACACGGTGCGGGTCGAGAAGCCCCGCCATGCGGTTAGGTGGGTCCAGATCCAGTGGTCGAGTGCACGCGTATCGCCATAGCGGTGGGACAACGCTGAAAGCCATGGGACCGCAGAAGAAGCTTCGCTCATTCTGGCAATTTGATCTGGAGCTGTGGCGGCCATTCAGCCGTCTGATCAATCCGTACATACCCCACTCCTGGTACGCCAGTCTTCACTTCATCAATATGTTTTATTAGTAGCTCGGGATCAATCCTGAGCTTTATGCGAAACATCAGTTTCTCGCGCTCGGTGCGGGTTTCCACTTCCTTGGGAGTAAACTGTGCGCGTGGCGCAATAAAAGAAACAGACGCAGGCACAACATAATCAGGTATAGGATCTAGAACGAGCCGTGACTCAGCCCCTAAGTTTACAAGTCCGGCTTGAGCGGTGGGTAAGAAGATCGTCATGTACACATCGGTGAGGTCCAACACTGTCAACACCTTGCCCCCAGCTGGTAATACCTCTCCCGGTTCCGCCAGCCGATACAGAACTCTGCCACCGCGGCTAGTCTTGAGTACGGTATCGTCAACAGCCACCTTTATCCGGTCAACTTCGGCAAGTGCAGCCTGGATAAGGGCTTCCTTGTTACCCACATTTGCTTCAGCGGCAGAGCATACCGCCTGCGCAGTCTCGACCGCCATTTTGTTATGTTCGATCTGCTGGCGGGAAACAGCACCGGGGTTATGCGTAAACAGCGATTCCGAACGTTTGAGATCTTTTTCTGCCAGGGCGCATTCGCTTTTACGCTGGTTTACTACAGCGGTCGCATGGTCTCGTTCTGCATAGGCCTGATTGACCCTCGCCTCAGCGTGCCTGAGCTCTGCCAGTAATGATTGACTGTCCATGTGGGCGAGAATCTGTCCGGGCTCAACGAAATCACCTTCGTTAACCAAAACGTCTTCCAGCCGACCAGCCGTCTTGGTTGCAATATCAATCTCGGTTGCCTCGATACGTCCATTGCCTGAGGCGACACCTTCGGTTTCTGGCGTTACGAGAAAGAGTCGCGGCAACAACAAGCCACCTCCAAGCATGAGGACCAAGAGCACACCTATCACAATCTTTGTTTTTCGACTCCAGCGCGTCACTGGCTAACTCCTCCCGGGCTACTTAATTGTCCGATCGAATGCTGACTAAGGGATATACGCAATGGGGCACAAGGCGTGGGGAGTGACATGTCTGATAACCTTGGACGTCTATAAAGCGTTTCTCTGACCATTAATAAGATTTTTAAGATACTGCTAATAATCTAAAGCAACGTAACAACAAGGCCTAAATCAGTTGTCAAACCAGATAATGTTGCCATCTTAACGATAGGGATCTGTCGCTGGATTGACTTGCATCAAACATAATCTTTTTTGCGTTGGTAGCTTGCATGGCGCATCGTGCGCCGATCCAGTCCCGAAATCCGTCTACCATCGTCGATGGCTGAAAGGATCCGAGACGGCGGTTAGGATTTAGAACGGCAGTCGGAAAATCTTTTCAATAAAGGTATATGGGCGGTGCATTGGGCTTTTCTTGTTCTCTCCCAGTTCCCGACGGTATACGGATCAACATCTAGAGTATTAGCAAGTTCTGATATTGATAGTCCGCGGTGGAATCTGTATGTAGGAGCCCGTGGTGCTACTTACCTCGAGTGGCCGCACCCGGCCGTTCTGAGCCGATCGATTCAGAAATAATGGGTCTGAACAAAGCGATAATTTATCTGGCTGCTTTGTAGCTTTCAGAAGTCACTGACTCCGAATGTGTTGCATTGCAACAGCTCCGGCCGGACGCGACCCACAGCTGCCGGTCGCGACCTGATCATGGTAGGTCAGCGATTTGCCCAAAACCGACCTTCGCTGAACGTGGGCTTTCTTCTGAAACCGGCTAGAACCGAAAGGTTGCCTTGCGACTCGGCGATAAAATCAATCGGTCTCCGGAGTGACGAAAACCGGTCTTTCTGGCAAGCCCGCTCGCAATAACGATTTGCGCAAGGTGTCGGCATAAGTCAGATCCACCAACGGCTCATTGTCAAGCCATGCCTCGACCGAGAAATCGGGCTCTAACGTCAAGACCTCTTCGGCCTTCCATTCGGCTTCGTGCTGATCGCCGATTTGGTTCCACACGGCCACTAGCAACACGTGGGTCTCCAGAAATGTTGGATTCATCTCTGCGGCGCGTTCCAAATGGCGCTTAGATTCTTCCAGCCGCCCGGTGAAGAACAAGGCGCGGCCCATGGCAACGTAATAGATAGAAGGGGTATTCGGATTCAAGCGCATTGCCTTCTTAAGCATTCCGATTGCCCCGTTCGCGTTTCCCATGTGCGTCTGGCTGAAAGCCATCGCCAAATAGGCGTCCGCATAATTTGGATCCAATGTGATGGCTCGTTGGGCTGCCTTTATGGCTCCTTCATGATCTCTACCGAATTGATGCACCACGCTGGCGACCAAATGGACCTGCGGCAGAGTGTCGTCCATCGCCAACGCTTTACGGCTCAGTTCCTGCGCGCGTTTCTGTGATGTCTCGTTGGCGTCATTCCACCCGAATCTGTAGTCAAATGCGTAGGTCAGTGCCAGTGCCGCAACGGCGCGCGCGAAATCCGGGTCGCGATCGATGGCCCGCTGATACATCTCCCGTGCACGGGCGTTATCCTCGGCGGAGTAGCCATAGAACGCCGCCTGGCCGCGTAGGAAATAATCATAGGCCTCGAGATCGTTCGTGTAATGCCGCGACAACTGGATTCGCTGTTCGTCAGACAGCTTCAATGCGAGCGACGAGACGATGTTCCGGGTCAAATCGTCCTGTAGCACGAATACATCGGACCAGGGTCGATCGTAGCGTTCTGCCCATAAATGTATTCCAGACAGCGCATCGACGAACTGCGCGTGTACCCGGATATTACCACCGGCTCGCTGAAAGCTCCCCTCGACGACATAGTGGACACCAAACTCCTCAGCCACCTGCTGCACCTTGACCGGGTTTCCCTTGTAGGTAAATGAAGAACTTCGGGCAATCACGAATACATCGGGAAGTTGTGATAAGGTGGTGATCAGGTTCTCCGTTAAACCATCGCTGAAGTAATCTTGCTCTGGGTCACCGCTCATGTTCCTGAAGGGGAGAACGGCAATGGAAGGTTTGTCCGGCAATGAATGCACCATGCGCTCCACGGATGCCGGCTCTTCCCTAACCACCCATGGTTGGAACCACACGAGCCCTCCGGCGACGATGAGAACAAGACCAACAATCGAGGCGGCAAACCACTTGCCCTTCCGGACTGCATGACCTTCCGGTGACGGAATGATCTGCCCTGGTGTCAGGCTGATTGCATAAGCCCGCACCGGCTCGTCGAAGCCCTTGACCTCCCGCTCGCCGAGAAATTTGTACTCAAAAGGGAGCCGGCGAGGGATCGTTTCGTGAGCCGCCCCCTGGACGATGACACCGCCAGGTTCGGCCAGCTGCTCCAGCCGCTGCGCCAGCACCACCCCAGGCCCGGTTACGGTGCGGTCGGCGATGACCATCTCCCCCATGCTGATACCTACTCGAAGCTCGGGACGAACATCGCCATCAAGCCCGTCGTTGAACTGTGCATTGTCCGCCTGAAACGCAAGCGCAGCACAGACCGCATCCGATGCCCGGTCGAACTCCGCTACCAGCGCGTCCCCGCGCAGCTCATGCGTTGATCCACCGTAGGCTCTTATGGTCTCGGAGAAACGCCGGAACGAATCCTGCATACGATCGTGGGCAAGCGTCTCATCTCGCTGGACGAGTATCGTGGAACCAACTACGTCGGCGTGAAGAATGACGGTAAGTTTTCGACGTTGACGCTTATCCACTGGGCCTCCCGGTTGGGATGCGTTTCCGAGGGGATATTACCGCGGGATTAACGAATTGGCGATTAAACAATAGGTCATCCCTATCACGACGGACCTTTAAATCGCCGCTTTTGGGACGAGTTGGAGGTCCAAAAGTTGCCGTTAGGGAAGAGGACTGAGCCGCGGCGCTACATATCTTCTGTTTCGGCTAGCGGTTGTTTGTCCGGACCCTAAGAAAGTCTGAGTTGAGTATGGAGGAGCCTGTCGTGCCATTTACCACGAGTGGCCGCAGTTGGCGTGCGCCGTTGCGGCGTTTGACTGCAGCGGTGATTTAGTCTGACCGCATCCGATTTGACCGTCCGCTTACTCGAGGTGACCGCCCCTTCGATTTTGGCAGCCAGCTCAGCGCCAATAAGCGGCAGACTGCATTTCGCCTGTACATTTAGAATCATTAAGATCATTCTCTTGGCTCCAAGCAGGAGAGCAAGATGTTAAGAAGGATTCTACACTGGACTGCAACAGGGTTGATCATAGCGGTGGTTTTGGCTTCAGCGGCATATCTGTGGGATATAGATCGCGCTTATGAACGGGTCCGTGGAAAGGGCGCTGTCATACCTTCACCCTACGGGAATATCGAGTACACCGAGAGTGGATCAGGTCCCGCTGTGCTGATGATCCATGGGAGCGGTGGTGGCTACGATCAGGGTGAACTCATTGCGCAGGCTGTGCTGGGCGAGCAATTCCACTCGATTACGCCTTCGCGCTTTGGATATCTGCGCTCGACTTTCCACGAGGCTGCCACATGGGACGACCAAGCGCATGCCTACGCGCATTTGCTCGACCATCTGGGTATTAAAAATGTTGCGGTCGTTGCTATGTCTCATGGCGGCCCATCGGCTCTAGTCTTTTCCATATTGCACCCTGAACGGGTATCCTCGTTAACCCTCATCTCCTGCGGTGTCGCATCTTCATCCGCACCAGACCAAGTGGAGACGGACGAGAGGGGCGAGCTGCTAACGACTATCTTCAAGTATGATCTGCCTTACTGGGCCATCACCAAGCTGTTCAAGAGGCAGTTCATGGAGTTGATTGGCGCCAACGACGCCGTCATTGCCGACCTTACCTCTCATCAGCGGGAATTGTTTGAACGTTTCATTGATTATATGAACCCAGTTTCGCTGCGATCTGCTGGGGCTGCTTTCGATAATAAGGCCACGTTACCGGGGGAGAGGATTGCTGCGATCACAGCCCCAACCCTGATATTTCATGCCACAGACGACACACTACAGCTTTACCACAATGCCGAGTTCGCTGCTTCCGCTATTCCGGATGCAAGGCTGGTTCGTTTCGAGAGAGGAGGCCACTTCCTCATGGGAGTGGAACAGTCGACCATCCGCGCAACTGTGCAAAAGCACATCATTACTCACGATCGCTCATAGGGAAGCGGTGCTGCTGGAGGTTAGTTTTTTCATTTAATAGATCAACTGAACGGCTGTCGACGTAGAGTCGAGATGTGCCGCGATGGTGTTGGGCTCAGCCAGCTGTTGCCGCCCCTCTCGTTTGGCGGTACCCGCTGTGAGCCTTAATTAGGCGACACTAATCCATTGGAACTCCATGGTTTTGAAAATCGATTCGTTCCTATCCAGAAACCAGATAGTTATTTGTTATGTTAAGAAAATGAAAGCAGAAGACTTGGGAAATTCAAAGATTCTGAATCTACTTTTCAAACCGGCTGGGGCATTAATGGGGAGCAAGGTGAGACAATGGTTCTTTGATCCGGTTAAGACCCTTCGAGGTGCAGATGTTCACCCTGGTCAAATCGTTTTGGAGGTTGGATGTGGCACTGGATTTTTCACTATACCGGCAGCATAGCTGATTGGTGAGCAAGGTTGCTTAATAGCGATGGACGTATCGTCGGATTTTATCGAACAAGTATCAAAAAAAGTAAAAAGTGCTGATTTAAAAAACGTCCGTATAGTAAAGCAAGATGCTCTCGATACAGGATTGGATACCGCAAGCATCGACAAGGTCCTTTTGTTCGGTGTGATTCCTTTCCCTTTGCTACCCTTGGATCGGCTTTTACCTGAAATGCATCGTGTCCTAAGGCCGGAAGGAACCTTGGCTGTGTGGTAATTTCCCATACCCTTTTGGGTGCCAAGGTCGATCCTTCGGTCGGGTTTGTTTGAGTATTCTGGTAAACGAAACGGCGTGTACGACTACACGCGGAGTCAGTTCAGAAATCACACCTAGCAGGAACCACAAATGACAGCTTATGGCGTGCGCCGTTCAAGCAAATACCGCGAGTGGCGGCAATGGGCAATCTCCGGCCCGATCAAGTATTTTTATTAGACCGGCCGCTTCACGCCCATTCCGGCCCCTCGGCGTGATTTCGGCCCCTGTGCATCATCATTGACAAGTCAAGACCAAGCAACTTGGCACCGAGAATAAAAATAGCTATCCAAACAAATGCTCAGATCGTTTTTCAACCGTAATTTTCTCCTATTTAACAGAATGCTTGAATACAGCTTTGACCCAGGCAGGATGTGTGTCTTTTCGTGCATAGACTTCCATCGTAGGGATATCAGGATTATTTCCAGACCATTTACACCCAGGTTGGTACTTCATATTATCTGGAGTCATGGCCATGTGTTCAGGACTTGAAACACTGAGCATGTTGCCGTCACTGTACTCAATATAAAATGGTTGGTTGGTATACTCAGGGCCGCACTTAGGAAAAACAAACTTGTCATACGGATAGCTGTTCCAACTCATCTTGGCTCCCGTATTACGAATCACGATCTCATATGATCCACCCTCAATAATTTCTCCACTACCTCCACTACTATCAGCTTCGTCAGTAGAATCCGACTCAGGCTCTTCTTCTACACCCGCCTCCGCCAACACCTCGTCCCAGGTCTTCAGCGAAGACTCGTCACCGGATTGCGGTTCCTGGGGCGCATCGCTGCTTTGTCCGGAGATGGTCCCGGTTGACGTCTGCGTCGGTTCGGCGTCCTTCGTGCCTCCCCCGCTGGTAATATCCTTGACCTGATCGCATCCAAGAAACACCACCACCGTAGCTGTCGAAAGCAGGTACTTGTACGAACGTGCGAAGACCAAGTCCATAGATGTATCCAGTTTAAAAACGCGAAGATAACCCACTTGCCCGCACCGATCAAACCTCGTCACTGGCTGTGTTCAATCGCACATCGGCCGCTGCATCGGCGGGTTAATGGCGCGGAAATTCGGTAACGGATGACGTGGTATTTTTTCGGACCCGATCAAGGCTCGGCCAACCGACAGCCCGCGGTCGTTGGTCGGCAGATCAGCGTGTGACCGTACCCTCAGACCCGAATCACGGATCAGCTTGCTCGTACTTTCCAGCAACAGGCGGTTCTGGAATCCGCCGCCGAGCGCGGCTTAAAGATTGTTACCAGCCTGTACTATAGCTTGATAGCGATGAGGTCGCGGCAAAACGGATTCGGAGTTCACGGGCATACGGTGAAGTGGTACGAAGGGGAGCATCTAACAATCTGAGTCAGTCTGATAGTTCGCGCCTCAGGCCCAATTCACCAATAGGCCGCAAGTATGTAGGAGCCCGTCGTGCTACTTACCCCGAGTGACCGCTCCTGGGCGGGTAGAATTTACTGCACTGCGTGAGTCGGGACCCTGACCATAAGGAGTCATTCGCTCGGTGCCGATGACCGGCAACTTTATGCTGAGGCTTTTCTCACAGCCTCAGAATATTACGGACATAGAATCCTAAAAATTCCGGCTATCATTGCGACTGCTTAAGGCTGTTAAGGAGCCACTCGTCTTCGGTTATTCTGCGGTATTCAATAGGAAAACAGCCTATTGCCCCCTCAAATAATTTGCAAAACACCCCATCAAATAGTGTGATCACTCTCACAACTGGTGTGCTGCCCCCGTTTGAAGCGGTGCTGGTCTCCGATTTATTTTTTAGTAGGGACAGCTGGAGAAGGTCGCTGAAACAATTGGTAAGACTGTATCCGGGAAAGGCGGCGAGACATCGGATTGACGGACCGCAATTCCCATGCTTACCGGAGTGGTGGCATTTCTACTGTTTTTAATCGTCCTATTGGCGATTCCGCTCACATTGACCTTTCAGGTATCTTGGAAGCATTTCTTTCAAAACGAAATCGAACTGCAATGGGCCTTTGGTCTTGTTCAGTTCCGGGTTCCGCCGTTCAAACCTAAGGCCCCTTCTTCGGAAGATGAAGAAATGGAGCAGAAAGTTGGTCGCTGGAAGCGTTCAACAAGCGGAAAGCGAAATTTCTTCGCTGCTATACGACAAAAGGCATTTCGTCGACGGATCTTTAGATTTATTGGTAATCTGTGGCACGCGGTTCATAAAAAGAACTTAAGCCTACGTGTTCGTATTGGGTTAGGTGATCCGGCAGATACAGGACGACTATGGGGCATTCTTGGGCCGACGGTGGGACTAGTTGCCAACGTTCGAGAAGCATCAATCGCAATTGAACCAGAATTCTTGGATGCGACCTTTGAATTAGACGGCAGTGGAAGTGTTCGAATTATTCCATTGCAAATGGCTTATCTAACGATGTTATTACTGCTGTCACCGTCGATCTGGCATGGGATAAGACAAATTCGCATGGCAGAGCAGTAAATGGGTAAATTGCGTACCAGTGAATTCTTCAACGACTCTAAGCTTACGCTCATTGCAGTAGAGTCTGTTGATCTTCGGTACCACAAAAATAACGCCAGCTGCGTATTACATGGAAGTATAGATCCGGTTGCGGTTATCGTGCGCAGCGCCGATCGAGCCCTTTTTCGAAGTCTTGAATAAGAGAAGCTCCCTTTGATACCACGCGTGCTGTGGCCAATATGATGTTTAAGGGTGTGCTGGACAGGTACCCCGATACTAAATTCATTCTTTCTCATGGTGGTGGCACCATACCCTATGTTGCTTGGCGGCTCGCTAGTATTGAATATGGGCAGAATAATAAACGTCCGCCTATATTCAGGGCTCTGTATGATTTTCTAGGTAATAGAGAGCCAACCAAGGTCTTGAATCATCTTAGAAAGATGTATTTTGATACCGCGAATGTATCTGGTTCGTATGCCGTGAATACGCTACAGTCTTTTGCGGGACCGGATCACTTGGTTTTTGAAACTGACCTTTGTATTTCTAAACTGGCAGCTATCATTACGAAGAATCTGGAAAAACACGGAGACTTCACAGAAGAGGAATACAATAAGATGGCCTACGGTAGCTGTCTTGAATTATTTCCCGCACTGAAGGAGTACTATAATCAATAGAAGCAAACTCCGATGCTTGTGGGAATGAGGAGATCTACTCTAACCCCGTTGTTTAATCCTGCACCGCGACGATACAGAGCTCGAAAGGATAGAAGTGTGACCAAGTAAGCGGTGAATGCGGACAAATTCGTCTTTCGCATGGATTGCGGGCGCGCTGTGGGGCGGTGTTCTCTCCGCAGCCAATGTCGACCGCAAGGAGTTTACACATTTGCCGACGTAAAATGATGATCTAGGCGCTGAGTGCCGAATCAGTCATTTGCAACACGAACAAAATCGAGACTTCGATAATGACCAAGAAACCCGAATTCGATATTGTCCTCTGGGGCGGGTCCAGTTTCGTCGGCAGGCTCGTAGCAGAGCACTTGAACCAACAATATGGCGTTGAGGGCGGTCTACGCTGGGCGATAGGTGGGCGAAATAAGCGGAAATTAGAAGCCACGCGAGCTTCGTTAGACCCCGGCGCGGAAGAGCTCCCCATCATTGTCGGTGATGCTCGCGACCGCCAATTTCTCGGTTCTATGGTTGAAAGCACCAAAGTGGTGTTATCGACAGTTGGCCCATATGCACTCTATGGCAAGGAGCTCATCGAGGCATGTGCGGTCAGTGGAACCGACTATTGCGACTTGGCCGGCGAGATACCATTTGTCCAGGAGATGATGGATCGACACGCCGTTCAAGCGCGAGCTTCCGGCGCCAGGATACTAAACTGTTGCGGTGTCGATTCCCTGCCTTCAGATTTGGGTGTCTGGTCTCTCAATGAAATTGCACGAAAGCAGTTTGGCTGCGGGCTCGCGCATGTAACGAATGAAGTGAAGTCATTCAAGGGACTATTTAGCGGCGGTACCATCTCAAGCCTCGGCGGTATGCACAATGACGCTGCGCGCGACGACAAGGTAGCCGACATTTTAAAAAACCCTTACGCCATCTGCCCGCCGGGCCGGCGTAGCGGCGTAACCCAACCGGATATTGAGGTTGTTCGGCGCTCTGAATCCGGCGCATGGCTCGGACCCTTCTTCATGGCGATCGTGAATACGCGGGTGGTACATGCCACGAATGCGCATTTGGACTATCCGTATGGAACCAATTTCACTTACGACGAAGGCTGGGACCTGGGCAGCAGGCCTGCCGCTAGCTTTCTGGCTGCAGTTTCCCAGCTGTTTTATCGGGCATACAGATCGGGCCCGATGCGCGCACTGATGAATGCTGTCTTGTTGCCAAAGCCCGGCGAGGGGCCATCAAGAAAAGCGCGTGAAAAAGGCAAATTTGAGTTTCAATTAATTGCTCGAACGCGATTAGGTCATCGACTGATGCTCGTGGTTAGCGGCGATCGCGATCCCGGGTATGGCTCGTCAAGTCGCATGATTGGAGAAGTGGCTGTCTGCTTAGCGCAGGACCTGTCGAAAAGTGCTTTGTCCGGCGGCTTTTGGACGCCTGGCGCCGCCATCGCAGAAAGACTCATTCCACGGCTCATTGAAAATGCTGGAATGAAGTTCGCCTTAATGACCGAAACAGGAGACCGTTGTCTTATTGGATCCGAATTGCTCGTCAGCGAGGCGCTGAACGCTGGCGAGAGTCGAAAGATAGAAGGCGCCGCATAAGGATTAACGCACCTATGCGAACGAAAGCAGCACTCGCCATTTACTTCGTAATTGGCGCCGTAAATATTGTACTGGGGGTGAGGTATTTCTCTTCAAAAGAGTTTATGTCTTATCATTCCCAGGCGGTCGGCGCCCCTTGGCAAGAGGTTGATTTGGGCGCCCAAATGTTAATCTTGGCGCTCATGAAAATCGCTGGCGCGGGGTGGTTTGTCTTGGGTTTTTTCACCATCATTCTGGCATTAGCGGCGTTTAAAACGGGTAGCGCCGTTGCGAGGTGGACGTTACCGATGGGGACGCTCATCTTTTATTTGTCGAGTTTTGCAGCTACTTGGGGGGTATACCAAGAAACAGGAGCACCAACGCCCTGGGGGCAGTCTTTAGCGATGATTGGATTTGCGTTGCTCGCTTTGGTTATAGACGCGCCTTGGTCCTCGCGTGTTTGGGACACGAAATAATGCAGGCGCTTGTTAGATATAGTGTAGCAGCCACGATGATATGGGGAGAATGGATGGCTAAAGTACTTTGCACGACAGTGCGGGCTAATCGCGGCTGGTACTCCAGCTGTGCCTGAGGAGGAACGATGATGGAAGGTATACACCCGAACTTGACTCTTCTGAAAAATCTCAATCTGCAAGACCTGGATGCGTGTATGAGTGTTTTTGCTGACGATTTTGTTTGGCACTACTTCAATCGACATATACCTGAGTTGGAAGGCGACTACCGCGGTGTTGACGGGTTGAAGAGCTTTTTTACCAAGCTGGGTGAAAGAAGTGACAGTAGTTTTCGGGTGAATGTAATCGATGGTCGGACGGCTGGCGATGAACTAGTTGTCACTCAAGTGTGCAATTGCATGGACTTGGAAGGCAGCTCAATAGAGTTCGATGCTGTCGTTGTTTGGCGAATCGTCAATGGTAAAGTTGCCGAAGCGTGGGATATTCCTGCAGTCAATACGATTCGGCCTGTCGAGAAGAGTTAGAGTTCTTGTTCCATGTTTGCCAGCCGAACAGCCCCAGATTGAGTCGGACCCGATAAGGCGTCGATCAATTTCGTTGCGGCGAATGTCCGTTCCTGGCCGGGTCCCGCCCATGTGGCGCGGCAAATTACGCTCTACTACCTGGAAAAATCCACCGGCAGTTGACAGATTTATTGCGGCCCGTCGAAATTCAGGTGTTTGGATCAGACCACGACGGAAACGTACTCGAAGTGTATTTGCTTTCCCACCGGTTCCACTTAGTAATGAAAAGAACCGGGCGGCGGTGAAGTCCGCCCACGATCTCAAAGTGAACGACGATGGCTCCGTATACCAGTACTTCGGGCCCGAGGCTTACGAGGGGCTCGAGAACAACTGGGTGGATACCAGCGCGTCAGGCGGCTGGTTCGTCTGGGTTCACTTCTTTGGACCGACGGAGGGGTTCTTCGATGGCTCCTGGCAGTTGCCGGATTTCGAGAGAGTTGGCGAGGATTACCGCTAGCCGGTTTTCGAATTGTTCGAGGAACATACCTTCGACAAAACGCATATTCGCGCTGTTGGAACAGTGCAAAGCCGGGCACCGCTACCATTTTCTCTACCACGAGACTGTTATCTCAGACTATTGGGACTGCCGATCTTACTTTAGGCGTTATTCCATCACAGACGCCCCCGCTCTGCGAAGAGCCCTTCCCGGAAGAGCCCCTAGCGTAAGCCTGGACACGCAATGGCCGCATCCTGTCGGCCATTGCCTCCTAGCCTCTAGCGGGAATTTCTCTTTCTGGCCTATTCCTGTCTCGTTCATTGCAACAAGGAACGTAATCTAACACGCAAAATCCATTCGTGGTTAAACGATGCATAGTGACTGCCGGCTGGCTAGCGTACCTACAAACTGGGAGTTAAACTAGGACTGACGTGGATTAGGAAAGCCGCCAAAATCGGAGGGTAGACAAATCATGACAGTTACAGATCGCATCGAGGTCAATCCCAAAGTAATGCTCGGGAAGCCTGTCGTCCGGGGTACCCGCATTACTGTTGAGCTGATCTTGCGCAAGATCAGTGAGGGTGCTTCCGAACACGACCTGTTAGATGCCTACCCAGGATTAACTGAGGCCGACATCAAGGCAGCGGTTGCCTATGCGGCCGACACGCTCGCCCACGAAGAAACGATTCTATTAGAGAGCACCGAAAGCGCCGCCAAAGGATAATGGATGCGGTTTCTTGCAGATGAAAGCTGCGATTTCGCGGTAGTGCGAGCGCTAACCTCTGCGGGCTTTGATGTTAAAGCGGTCCGTGACGCGATGCCCGGTGCGGA
>JAHEIO010000322.1 GCA_024639325.1 Gammaproteobacteria bacterium | reverse complement strand
TGATCGCATCGGCCTGCCGCGGGTCGAACTCGGCCTTGGCGCGGCCTATGCGGGCGAGGCCCCGACCTATCTGTACGACCATGCCAGGAAGGTCACCATATCGCCGGCGATAGCGCGTGCGAGCCTGCTGTCCAACTGCCATGCGGAATTGCGCCGAACCTTTCTGCTGCCGGGCGGAAGGGGCCTCTGCGTGGCCTCGTCGCTAAGCTGAAGTTCCTACCGGGATTAATAGAACAACCGATTGATTACTAATAATAAATACGGAATTCTAATTTCCCGTTACTGGGAACAACCGAACCAACTCCAAAGCCCGGGCCTGTAACGGCGTCGGTTCAGTGTCTTGCACAATGGTGGGGGCATCGGGGTCGGCTTTGAGCTGACAGCGATGACGGCTGAGCGTGCCGAGTTCGGTTATCAGCGTGGTGAAGCTTTGAATGGGGAGTCCGTCGTCAGCGCGACGTTTGGTCTTCTTGCGCTTGACCGATTCTGAGGGTTCAGCCGGTGCCACCGGATCACGCTGTTGACGATCGACCGGCAGGGCTTCGTCATGGAATAACAGTGCAGCCAAAGCTTGGCGCAAATGCCATTCGAGATAGTAGGTCAGCAGACACAAAAAGATGTGGGCCCGCACGCGATCGTCGGCGCGGTGGTAGATCGGACGAATCGCCAGGTCCACCCCTTTGAGGGTGCGAAAGACACGTTCGACTTGAGCGAGATTCTTGTAACTGCGCACGGTATCTTCGGCAGATAAGGCTTGCGCGGATTCACTGGTGCGCACGATGTACAAACCATCCAATGCGGCTTCTTGTTCGATCGCTTCACCGCATCGCTGGTAGCTGAATTGGCCGTCGGCAATGCTGGTCTGAAAATGTTTGCCAACCTTGTGCCGATTAATGACCTTGCCCACCTTTTCGCCGATCTGTGCCGCGCTCAAGGGGGTCTTGGTCCGCCGCTGCACTTGAGCTTGGATTTTCTCCAAGGCCTGCTCGGTGGCCGTCAGCAAATCCTCGCGTTTGCATCGGCGTTTCTCAGCCAACAACGGATTGAAGCAAGCGATCAGACGCTCATCAGGAAAAGCCTCTGAATGGATCTCGGCCAGGTTATGTTCATCAAATAACGAGAGTTGTACCGTCTGCTCTTCGACCAATTGGCGTATCTTCTCGGTACGCAGTGCCGAGATCCAACCGATCCCCGGATGTGCCTTGAGGTTGTCGATTTGCGTTTGGGTCAGCATGCCGCGATCACCGACCAACACCACCCGCTCAAGACCAAAGCGCTGCTTAAGTTTGTTGACCTGATCCGAGACGGTACTCGGATCACCGGTGTTGCCCGGATAGACTTCCACGGCGATCGGGCGCCCCAGCCGATCGGTCATCACGCCGTAGACCAGGATCGGCTTGCCACGCTTACCGTCACGACTATGACCGAAGGTGACCAACGGGCAGGTATGGCCTTCGTAGTAGCTACTGCTCACGTCATACAGCACCTGTGCGCCTTCTGCCAAATGCTGTGCGGCCAACTTTTTCTCGATGCGGGATTGGCGCGCTAATAGCCAATCCATTGCCGCATAGAGCTCGTCTTCATCGACATCACCCAGCGCTAACTCATCCGCCAACGTGGTGGTGTGTAGCAAGCGTGTTGCAGCCAACTTAGAGCACGGGCAAATGAGTCGCTCAACCATCATGGCCAAGACCAGGTCACGCTCACGTGTTCGTTTGGCGCTGATTAACCGATCCAAGCCGATACGCTTGATCATCATCAAGATGGCTTCGACGTGGCCATGCGGCAGTGAGCGTTCGATCGTGAACGCCTCGCCAGGTGACACCAGGGGTTCGTCTTTGAGCACACGCCGTAGTCTTTCGATCTTGTGTGCCGGCCAGTCGGTCAGGTTGGCGATGGTGCGTTTACAGACCTTTTTGCCCTCACGCCAGCCTTCGCGCAAGAGGATAGCGGGACGGGATTTTCGATTGGGCACGGTTTCGATATACATGGGAACATGTATAGCACATTAATACCTTGATGTAATATCCGTTGTTAATTATTACATGGGAACATGTCGAAAATCAGAAAATGAATAATTTCTCCGAACATCAACAAGTTATGCTCGGTTTTGGCTCGATTAATTGGGGGAACTTCGGATTAGGCGGGGTAAATGAAATGCTTTGTCTTGCCATCGGTCGGCCTCCAAGAAACCTATTGGTGCAACATTACACCAAATATGCACCATCGATAACTAATTTCTGCCTTCCAACTGTTGTC
>JAHEIO010000321.1 GCA_024639325.1 Gammaproteobacteria bacterium | reverse complement strand
ACCTCCGGGTCCTTGGCGAGGTGAAGCAGGGGGATTCCGAAACCGTCGCGAGGAGCCGGATCTCCCAAGCCACGCCGGGCGATCTTGGCGGCCAGCTCGAGGTCGCCTTCCTCGATCGCCCCTTCCAGGTGCCCTGCGCGATACGCGAGTACGTTCCAGCCAGAGGCGGACGCCATGAGCAGTTCCCCCGGGGCGGCGGGGGCAAGTGTTGCCGCTGCACCGGCAAGCATCAGCAAACCGAACACCCAGGCGCCGGCGTACCAAACGCTCTCGAAGACGTACCGCGCACCGGCCAGGGTCAGGTAGAGGCCGCCGTAGACGAGGGTGGCGCCGACCACCGACAGCAGGACCGTGATGGGGGTGGTGACGAAATCGTGGAGCAGGAACCACCATAGCGCGACCGCGGCCAGGAAGAGGAGGCTTCCCCCTCGGCGTCCCCTAGGTTTACCCACCGTCGTTGTCTCGCCCACGAGCCCGGTCCCTCCCCGTGCTGGTTTTAAGATGTTCGAATTCTAACGCATAGTTCTTCGTCCAGAGTACCTGCGGAAGTGTGAGTATCACTATCGCTCGTGCGGGAACAGCGCGACCGGTTTCTTACAATAGGCCTATGAGCTCGGGGCCGAGCTGGAGCTGGCGCACAGAGAAGACCTTACGAGAACCGAGTCGAACCCCACGAGAACGGACACGCGGCGCCATCGAGGCTGACGCTGCCCGTCGGGGATCAGGAATCGGGGAACGGCGTTTTTCTTTTCGTCGAGAAGAGCCGGTACTCCCGCTTTGGGTCAACTCCAGACCGAGGTGTTGCATCGCAACAACTCCTTCTTTCCTTCAACACTAAGGGCCGGAATGGGTCCAGCCTGTGTAAAAACAGGGAATGATTCGTGATTACGGTTAAGAAGCCCTTTCAGGCGCAATGAGGCCCCGTTCGCTGACTGTGCTCGCGGGTCGAATCAATTACCGGTTAGTGGAAGCAAGTCCTGAGACCGTCCCTTAGGTCGCCTGTGAAGCCCTGCATCAGCGAGTTTTTAGGGCAAAAGAGGGCCTCATGCCCTCATCGCTTCCATGAGAACACCGACCCCCAATAGATTCATCACACGCTTCATATTGTAAGCGAGTACATGAAGACTCATTTCCGTACTCACCCGCGGTAGCGTCTTGGTCAGGAAGTGCGTCGCCCCCATCCACGCCTTGAGCGTCCCAAAAGGATGCTCCACCGTCTGTCGACGCAGCTGCATCTTCTCCGGGTCTTCGTCCAGACGGGCCAGCATGGCGTCGACGATGTCCTCACGCTCCCAGCGCCTGATGCGACGCTGGTGTGTACCGCCCGTACATTGAGCTTTCATCGCGCAGCCCCGGCACGTGAATACTGACGCCGAGTAAACATTCAGTGTCAGCCCTTTCTCGACTGTCGAAAAACGCTGGGTCAAATGCTCGCCGGCTGGACACCGGTACCAGTCGTGCTCCGGCTCGTAGACAAAATCTTGCTTGGTGAACCGACCCGTCTTCCTGCCCGATGACGTCAACGGCTTGGGCACAAAGGTCGTAATGCCCGCTTCCTCACAGTCCACGATTTGGGTCCCGCTGAAGTAGCCTCGGTCAGCCACCGCGCTCAGCTCTTCCGTATTCATCGCATCGCGCGCTCGCTCGGCCATCGGCACGAGCTGGGCCCGATCATGGCCCACGTTCGTCACCTCGTGCGCCACGATCAGGTGATTCTTCGACTCTACCGCTGTCTGTACGTTGTAGCCCACCATCCCGCTCCCCTTGCCACTCGTCGCCATCGAACGAGCGTCAGGATCAGTCAGCGAAAGCTGCTTGTCCGACTCCGCCTGCATCCGCTTATCGAGGATCCTCAAACGAGCCATCTCATCTTTCAGCGTCTTGAGCTTCTCCTGCAATCTCTCAACCTTTGCCTCAGCCACCGCAGGTTCAGCACGGTCCGCCTTGTCCAGTTCCGATAAATAGCGCGCAATCGATTTCTCAACCCGCTCCAAACGCTTCTTCATCTTCGCTTCAGTGAAATTGTTGTCCCGATTGTTGACCGCTTTGAACTTGCTGCCATCAATCGCCACTAACGCCTGTGAAAACAGCTCCAGCCGACGGCACACGCCTACAAACTCTCGGCACACGCCAACAATCGCTTTGCCGTTGTCCTTGCGAAAATCCGAAATCGTCTTGTGGTCCGGCATCAACTGACGCGTCAGCCACATAACCTCGACGTTGCGCTGCGCCTCCCGTTCCACACGGCGGCTCGATTGAACAC
>JAHEIO010000320.1 GCA_024639325.1 Gammaproteobacteria bacterium | reverse complement strand
TCGAAGGCGACCTCCGGCTTGTGCCAGCCGATCATTGCCATGATGCCGCCGCATGAAACTTACATCGAGACCCACCTGGGCGGTGGCGCGATCATGAAGCGCAAACCGCCGGCGCTGCGCAACATCGGCATCGACCTTGACCCACAAGCCCTCGCGCAGTTCGACTGCGACTACCCGGTGCAACGGATCAACGGCTGCGCACACCGGTTTCTGGCCGAGTACGATTTTAGGGGTTCGGAACTGATCTACAGTGACCCGCCATACCTGAGGCGCACCCGCACTTCGGGACGGCGGTACCGTTTCGACTACGAAGAGCCCGATCATATCGAGCTGCTGGCACTGCTCAAGACCCTGCCCTGCCAGGTGATCTTGTCCGGTTACCCCTCGGCCCTTTACGACGAGTTGCTGGGCGGGTGGCGCACCCTGGAACTGCAGGTCATGAACCAGGGCGGGGTACGCACCGAAAAGCTGTGGTTCAACTTCACGGTCGACCGGGTGCATTGGGCCAGCTACGCGGGAAAGAACTTCACTGATCGGCAACGCATCAAGCGCAAGGCGGCGAACTGGGGCAAGCGCTATGCGGCGCTGCCCCGGGCCGAGCGCCTGGCGGTGCTGGCGTCCATGCTGGGCGTTGAGGTCCAGGAGACGGCCTAGCCCTTTCCCCCCCTCCATCGGTTAGCTCAACGGCTCATGGCCAGCGTCAACAAACAATCCCTCCGGGAAGAGTTCGACACGCTAAAGGCGCGCTTCGAGGGCCTGTGTGCCGACGACAAGATGGCGACCGAAAGCCGCGCCCTGTTCCAGGCCATGCTGATGCTGTTCGAGCTCCTGATGGCCGTGTTCATGGAAAAACGCACGACCAAAGACACCACGAACTCGAGCAAACCCTCCTCGCAGACCCCCAAGGACGACACGGCGGCGAGCCGGCCGGGCGCCAACGGCAAGGGCAAGGAGCACAACGCGGCGCGCTGTGCCAACACCCGGACCGTAGAGACCGTTCAGGTGGCCGAAGTCCATGCGTGTGAAAGCTGCGGTGAGGCGCTCAGCAACACCGCCCCTCTCGGGCAGGAAAGACGCACCCGGATCGATATCATCTTCGAGAAGGTGGTCAGCCACGTTGACGCCCAGATCAAGTCATGCCCCCAATGTGGGGTCCAGACCAAAGGTCAGTTTCCGGCAGACATGCCTGGCCCGCTGCAATACGGGCCAGGCATCAAGGCCTATGCCCTGAACCTGCTGATCGCGCAGATGCTCTCGCTAAAGCGGGTACAGCAATCGATCAGGACGCTGATCGGTATGGCGATCTCGGAGACGACGATCCTGAAGTACGTGATGCAATTGCATCGGGCCCTGGCGGCCTGGGAACAATCGGCCATACAACAGCTCCTGGCCATGCCCGCGCTGCATGTGGACGAGACCTCCTTGCGGGTCGACAGGAAAAATCACTGGATCCATGTCTGCTCGGCAGGTGAGATCACCCTGAAGTTTGTGCACCCCAAGCGCGGACGCGAGGCGATTGAGGCCATTGGCGTGATTCCCCGCTATGGCGGGGTGGCGATCCACGACTGCTGGGCCTCGTATCTGTCGTATGCGCATTGCGGCCATGGCCTGTGCGGTTCGCACCTGCTGCGGGAGTTGACCTTTATTGTCGACGCCAATGGTTACGCCTGGGCGGCAAATATGAAGCGCCTGCTGCAAGAAACCTGCACGCGGGTGTCAAAGCGCAAGAGGAAAAAACTGACCGAGGGTGAATACAAGCGCCTGCAGAAACGCTATCGCACTGTCCTGACCCGAGGCGGAAAAGAACTGCCGCCGATTCCGTCCAGACAGAACGGCAAGCGCGGCCGAATCGCCAAATCCGACGCCCATAACCTGTGGGAACGCTTGAAACAGCATGAGACAGCCGTTTTGCTGTTTGCCAAGCTCTCTCATGTATCGTTCACCAATAACCGGGCCGAACGGGACTTGCGAATGAGCAAGGTCAAGCAGAAGGTGTCTGGGTGTTTTCGAACAAGTCAGTACGCCGAGGCCTATTGCCGTATCTCCAGCTACCTACAGACCATGGCGAATCAGGGATACAACCCGCTGGTTGCTATACAGTTGGCGCTGTCTGGTCAGCTTTATGCCGAGGGGGGAGAGTAGTTACGAATAAAGCTCCTAACTCGATCCGGGGGGACATTCGGAAAAGTTGCTGATATTTGCCCACTGGCATCGGGACGGGTCGGCACATCGGCTTCGGCCTATGTGGTCGCAGGTGTCCCGGAAAG
>JAHEIO010000123.1 GCA_024639325.1 Gammaproteobacteria bacterium | reverse complement strand
ATATTCAGAATATTATCGCGTCCGCGCGCCGTAGGTTAAGCTAGGAATGAAACGACTTTGAAATTTCGGCATTGAGCATGAAGTCCGCGTTCGTTTGAACGCAACGACCACTTCAATTTGGGTTTTACAACGTCGTGGGGAATGTCAGCTATGGGCCGGGTCCGGCCTGTTGGGAAACGCTCATATTCTCTGGCCTTGATCGTTATCGAACGATGGTTGTCCCCGACAGAACGGACCGAGAAAACTAGGCTTAAACACGTGGGTCTCGCGACAGGCTGTCCCTTAGGACCCGGAAGAGTCGAGATGTGCCGCAGCAAATGACCCCTAGTTTCCTCGTCAACACTTTCACGTTCGAAAGGCCGGTTTAGACGCTTAATACGGACGTTCACCAAAACTAAGTAAGTACGGCTAAAGGAATGCTCCGAGAAAACAGGTCCAGGCCGTATCATTCGAGTAAATCGGATAATTTATAACAGGCCGCTTCTTCTTCGCTAAGCTCGCGCCCCGCGACCCCGCGACCCGTCTCGATCATATCAGACGCGGCTAGAGGCCATAACAAGATCCGTTGTTTTTCACGAACCGTTGTTGCAAGCCAACGGCTGTCGTGACTAAACGTCGCGGACAGAACACCAAGATTGTATCTGGCGCCACCCATATTTCGTTCATCGAGCAAAACAACCGATTGTTTCTCGGTTTCAATTGTTTGTAAGTTCCATAGGCGTGCGGAAATATTAGCGACTGTCTCTCCGCCGAGAAACAACCACCGATTGTCATCACTAAAAATCACAACGCCCACGCGCTGTTGATTGACTGGCAGTAGCTCATGCGCGCCGTCAGTTGCAGCCAAATCCCACAAATTCGCGCCTGCCGCTAACCACCGCCCGTCCGCACTAAATGCTGTGGGTGGACTGTCGACGTAATCTCCAATCAGGCGACGTGCGGGTGGTCCCTCGATTGATTTGTCGATTTCCCACAAATACATGCCGCCATGAATATTTTTCTGTTCACCGGATACTCTTGTCGATGTGGCTAAACGCTGCCCATCGTGACTGAACGCGAGCGCTGTCACCACCGTCTTCTCGCCCGGCGGATCGATAGGAGTCCGACTGGGCGGGTCAGCTTGCAAATCCCAAAGTTGTACACTCTCGGCCGGCAAATCTCCAGTGATCAGCCAGCGGGCATCACCACCGAGACCGAGCGGCTTGAACGGGCGTTCGAGCGGAAGTGTTCTTGTTTGCATTTGGTCGTCGATTGACCAAATAAAAACCTGATCGCCATTCTCCTTGGCCACGGCCAGCCAGCGGCGATTGGGACTGAACACGATCGATCTATATGTTCCGCTCAGTGAGTCGATGACTTCCCCGGTATTACGATCACACCTCGCCGGATTTTTGTCGGGGCTGAGGTCCCAGCGTCCAATGCCCTTTCTTTGGCGCGCATAACCGTACAAGCTTTGGTTATCAATGCTGAACACCATTTGACTCATTTCTAAATTGCGCTCCGCTAATTTCGGCATAATGCAAGGCAGACCGACATTATTGCCGAGGGTTCGCTTAGCGAGCGTTTGCAATAGAACTTGTCGCGCAACCGGTACCGGCGGATCATCTGCGTGATGAGTAACTTGCAGCGCCGCGGTGGCAAGGAGAATCGGTAGTGCACTATCGTTTATGTTGACAGGTGGTTGGCACTGTTGGGGATCGCGTGAGTAACTCGCTAGTGAACGAGCGAGGTTTTCACGCTTTAATTTTTTTTCTTCGTTTGCCGTCTGAAGCTGAGTCACTCCGAATAGTCCGAGTGCAAGAAAAAGCCCCGCGGAAACAACCACATATGTTCTGATACGCCGTTGCCGGGTAATGTGTTCACCAAACAAGGTGTCTTTGTCACGCCGAAGAATCGATGCGGCCAGCGTTGCGATAGCGTTGTCGTACCCAGCCGTCCTGACGTTTAGACCACCAGCAGCGCTGCGATACTGCCTCAGATCAATGACCAGCGGTTCCTGTTGGTCGACTTGGAATTGTTCGTAGACTCCTGTCGACACCGCGCACTCAGGGACTCCTAGTTGAACATCCGGATCAGTCCATGGAAGCTTACCGGAAGTTAGTGCAACACAAATTCGCTTGCGATCATGATTCCTGAGATACGTTTTTACTTCCCTGTCTACCCAATTTGATTGCGCAGACTCCGGTGACGCAAGAAGAACAAAAAATCCCGATTCGCCCAACGCCTCCGCGATCGTCGCCCATAGATCAGGGGTTGCTTCCAGATTAGTTTCGTCTCGAAACACGCGCATCGAGCGGCGATGGAAAAACGGTTTTGCGAACGACTCCAACGAACGTTGTAGTTGCTTTGCGACCGCACGATCTTGGGAGTGGTTGTAAGAAATGAAAGCGTCGTACGTTGAAACGTTAGGGCAATCGAGGAGTTCGATCGTGTTTGCTACCATTTCAGTTCTGGTTGTATCGGCTTTGTCACACGGCGATATTACACGATGATCGTCTCTACAATTGCATCACCCAGTCGCTATGAGACATTGTGTACCTTTGCAGAAATGGTCCCTTGTAAAGGCAGTTCACCTGCACACCTGGGGCTCGGCCATGATCCGGCGTTCACCGTTGCCTCGACACCAATGGCGGAAGCCTTTTGCATCACACCATCAAAACGCCAGATATCAACACTTAAATCCCGCCAGAATACGGCAAAATGACCCCGGCATCCCGACAACACAGCCCCGTTCACAATGACAGCGAACCACAACCGCAGTCATCCCCGTAAATACAACAACTCCGAGTCTTTCAAATCGACATAGCCTCACCCCGCGCTTTCCTTCCCTGGCGCTTATCCGACGCCCGCACAATGTCTATCGACCCCTTCCAACTCAGCCCCTCGCGGGCATCCGACAACCCTGACCAACAGGAGACAGACGCCTGTGGTTGCTGTTAGCTGGGGTTAAAAAGAAATTAATAATTTGGATCTATCAGTTGCGGTGATGTTACTGATCTCAGGATTGATTGGGTTCGCGGCCAGGCGTAACATGGAGATCCAATCTTGAAAATCACTGAGTAAATGGAGGAGAAAGAACAATGAAATTCAATTCGAAACTCGCCATTGCGGTCTTCGCCGGCATTCTTGCCACCGGCTCCGTCGCCGAAGCACAAGCGCCGCAATTCTTTCGCATCGGCACCGGCAGCGCCGGCGGCACCTACTTCCCCATCGGCGGTACCATAGCCAACGGGATTTCAGCCCCTCCGGGTTCGAGGCCGTGCGACAAGGGTGGCCAGTGCGGCGTACCAGGCCTGATCGCCATCGCACAGTCGACCACCGCGTCCGTATTCAATAACGCAGCCGTGCAGAACGGTGAGCTCGAAGCCGGTATGGCGGCCGCCGACGTCACGCGCTCCATGTACCTGGGCGAAGGCAAGTTCGAGGGCAAACCGCACGCGAAGCTGCGCATCGTCGCCAACCTATATCCGGAAGACCTGCATCTGGTCCTGCCCAAAGGTAAGACAATCAATGACCTCAGCGACCTCAAGGAGAAGCGCGTGGGTATCGCACAGGCCGGATCCGGCACCCAGGTTGCGGTGCTCCAGATGTTGGAAGCGTGGGGAGTTACCCGTGACAACATTGATGAAGCCGAACTGAACAACAGCCAGTCGGCCGAGCGCATGGCCGATGGTCAGCTCGACGCCTACTTCTATGCGGCCGGTTGGCCGGTGGCCGCGATGGTGCAACTGTCCTCGACCAAGGGCATGAACCTGCATTCCTTTTCGGAAGCGGATCTGAAAAAGATCAACGACATCATCCCGGCCTACATACCGTCGAAAATTCCAGGCGGAGTTTATGAAGGTATCCCCAACGATTCGATGACCCCGGCGGTCAGCGCCCTGCTAGTGGTTTCTTCCGACCAAAGCGAGGAACTGATCTACGGCATTACCAAGGCCTTGTGGAACAAGAACACCCGCACTCTGCTGGACAACGGCCATGCCAAGGGCAAACAGATCACCCAGGAAACCGCCCTGGACGGTATCGAGGCTCTCGGGGTCCCGCTGCATCCGGGTGCAGAGAAGTTCTATAAAGAAGCCGGACTTCTGTAGATAGCATTTGCTCTTTGGAGTAAAGCCTCCCGGCCGTGCGCACACCGCCGGCCGGGAGGTTGTTTTTCTAGTCGATCCCATTCACCGAGGCATTTGATCGAAACGCCAACTTCGTCCATCGACACAATTCCGGGACTGCCGCCTATCTTGAGGGGAGAGGACTATGAGCGACACAAATGCTGACGAACATGAACTGAGCGCGGAGCAACTCGCGGCGATCGAGGAAAAGTACGACGAAACCGCTGCGACGCGCCCCGTCACCGGGATATTCAAGAATGGGCTGCGCGTCGTTGCCGTGATCTTCGCCCTTTATCACTACCTGACAGCGGGGTTTGCCCTACCGGCCGAACATTGGCACATGGGCTGGCATCTGACGGGTCTTTTCATCTTGACCTACGCTCTGTTCCCGATCTTCAAGACCAAGGCTACGATGGCGGTAAAGACCGGCGGCCTCAGGATCGGCAACATACCGCTATATGATTTGTTTGCAATGGTCCTGGGCGTTTCGGCGGCCCTCTATCTGGGAATGGCGTGGCATGGGCTGCCCATTTTCGGCATCGAAGAGCAAACCTTCCGAATGGGCAACCCGAACAACTACGATCTGTTCTTTGGATCCGTTCTAATCATACTTGTCCTGGACATTGCGCGGCGCACGCTGGGCTGGGTGTTGCCGCTGATCATTTGCGTCTTCATTTCTTACGCGCTGTTGGGTCCCTTTTTCCCGGGCATCCTGCAACACCCGGGTGTCAGGTTTAACACTTTCGTGTCGTCCATGTATTTCCCGCAGGAGGGCATCTTCGGCGTTACGCTCTGGGTGGTTTCGACTATCGTCTTTCACTTCGTGCTGTTTGGCGTCATTGCCCAGCGAACCGGGCTCGGCAGGCTATTCATCGACAACGCGACGATCCTCGCCGGGAAGTATACGGGCGGTCCGGCCAAAGTATCGGTGGTGTCGTCGGCTTTCTTCGGCACCATCTCGGGGTCGTCGGTGGCCAACACAGTCTCGACGGGTTCCCTGACCATTCCAAACATGATGCGACTCGGCTATCCCGGCCGGTTCGCCGGCGGCGTCGAGGCGGCGGCTTCCGCCGGCGGCCAGATCACCCCGCCTATCATGGGGGCAGCGGCCTTTATCATGGCCGAGTTCCTGGAGGTTCCCTACACCACCATTGTCATCGCGGCGATCTTCCCCGCCATGCTGCACTACATTGGCGTGTTCTCCGTCGTTCACCTGATGGCCAGAAGGTTGAACCTGCAGGGCCTCGCCTCCGACCTGATGCCGAAACTCGGCGCCGTCTGGCGCGACGGCTGGGCCAACGTGATCCCTTTGATCGCCCTCCTGGCCGTGCTGTTTTCAGGATACACGCCCTACATGTCCGCATTTTGCGGCATCAGCCTCGCCGTGATCGTAGGGGGCGCCAGGTTCAATACCCCGGCAACCCTCATCTACCCGGCGGCCTTCATCGCTTTCGTCGTTTGGAAGTATCTGACCGAAGGATTCGAATTGCCCATGGCCCTGCTGCTTTGCGCCGGGTCGTTGATCGGGGTCTTGAATCCGCAAAAGCGGATTGAGTTGCCCGAATTTCTGGATGCCATCGAGACCGGCGTGAAATACGCCCTGGCCGTGGGAGCTGCGTCCGCCGCCGTCGGCATCGTCGTCGGCGTCATCAACACCACCGGTGTCGGTTTCCGGATCGGCTTCATGGTCACCGCAGGGGCCGCCACCATGGCCGAGAATGTGCATTGGCTCTTCAGCTTTGGTGCATTCGAGCTCTTCTCGATCCCGGGGCTCCAGCTTTTTCTGTCACTGGTACTGATCGCCATAGCCTGCATCCTGATGGGGGCGGGGATTCCGACGACGGCGCTATACATCATGCTGGTTTCGGTGGCCCAACCGGCGTTGAGTCAACTGGGCGTGCCGCCCATCGCCAGCCACCTGTTCGTGCTTTACTACGGCGTTGTGGCCGAGATTACCCCACCGGTCTGCACGTCTGCCTACGCGGCTGCGGCTATCGCCAACTCGAACCCCTTCAAGACCGGCATATCCGCGTTCACGCTGGGGCTCGGCAAGATCATCGCGCCCATGGCGTTCGTCTACGCGCCGGTCTTGCTGTTCGTATCATCGACTGGTTTCGATTTCCTTGAATTTTCCTATGCATCGGTCAGCTGCGTTTTGGGCGTGGTGGCATTGTCGGCCGCGGTGGTCGGCCACTTCCTTGCGCCCATGCATTGGATCGAACGCATCCTTGCCGCTTTCGCCGGATTGGTCGCCATTGCGCCGAGTTGGCAGACCGATCTTGTCGCATTGGCGATCGTCGCGCCGGTTGTCCTGGTGCAAGTTGTCGCCAGGAAACGCGTCGCCGCGGCACCGCCGGACAGTATGAAGTCGGAGGCATAAACACATGACCAAGAAAATTCTGGTGGCCGTCGATATCGAAGACGCGACCCTGACAGCAAAGGCGCTGAGAACCGCCGGTGAGATCGCCGCTCTGCACAATGCTACAGTCACCCTGCTCCATGTCGGTGCCGAATTGCCGCCCGACGTCGCAATGCATCTTCCTAGTGACTTCCAGCATCTGCTGTCGACAAAGGTGGCGAACCAACTCGAGAAAATGGCGGAGACCTTGAATCTGCCATCAGATGCAACCCGAGTGTCCGTTCGTCACGGGCCAATCTACCGGGAGATTCTCGCGCAGGCCGAGGCGGACGGCTCGGATTTGATTGTCATCGGGTGCCACAAGCCCGACGCCGCTGACTTTCTTCTCGGCAGCAATGCCGCCAGGGTGTCCCGACATGCCAGCTGCTCGGTGTATGTGGTGCGCTAGGTCATTCCGCATCTCTATGGAGGAACTGTCCCCCAATTGTCGCGGTTACCCGTGAATTTGTTGATTGAGTGCATCATCTAGCCCGCATTTTTCACCAGGCGGCTATAGAATCTCGTGAAGCATGGCAAACATCGAGGTCTATGGATTTGTCCAAAAAACAGTGTGTCTTGGAAACGCCTATCCCGGCGCTGGCTGGTCCAGACCCCGATGTAATTGGGCTTCATTCGATCCATAGCACCGGCTATGCATCTCACTGGCTCGACGCATCCTAAGCGCCTCACCCCTTCGGGGCTACCGCGAAAAATCGCTCCTGGCGATTTTTTCAGCCCGGCCTTCATCGGCACCTGTCCTGCGCAATCGCTCGGGATCCTGGTGAGAAATGCGGGCTAGTTATTCTTCTGGTGTTGGGATTGATGCCGGCGGCGCACACTGATGAACTTGCGGTGGTCAAGCAGCTCGCCAAGAAAGGGGATACCAAAGCTCAGTTCGTTCTCGGCTCCATGTACCGAGATGGCCGGGGTGTCGCACAGAACGAAATCCGCAGCAGTCCGAAGGAGGTCTATTGAGCTGCCCCGGCTCGCTTGTTTTAATAATCGGCAGAGATTCCCCGCTACCGGAGGATAACCGAAATGACCGTTTATCGCGGCGGCCAGATTATATGCGGCGCGACAACTCTTTTTATGTTCCATGCGAGGGTCCGGAATGGGCACCGTATTCCGGTCATTCCCAAGTTCAGCACGAATTCTCAGGATAGATAATATCCGGTTCTACACGGCGGCGTGGCTGATCTTCCGCTTCATACTCGTTACTGCCGTTCGCCTATTCGAGAACTTACGAGATTTTGCTGTACCGCATCAGGCCGAGTTCAGCCAATTCCGGGCGCTCAGTTAATGCTGATAAGCCCGTACTGCTGGGGATGGGTCTGAACAATCTCTTCCTCAAGCAGAGCACCGTGTGGAGTTCAATGCTGTGAAACCGCACCGTGTTAAGGTGCAATGTATTAAGCGGTTTGCTGGGACAGAAAATCGATTAGACGCTCGGCGTCAATGCTGAAGTCGTTGAACACGACAACGCCGCGCGGATCGATGAGGATCATCCACGGCGTCCCTCCGGTACGGTAGTTGCGCATGGTAGACGGCCGGTGGTCACCGTCCGGATCACCGGCATCGTGGCCCATGCTGATTGGGAGTTCGTATTGGAGCTGAATTTTTCTGACCTTGTCTCGGGTATTGGTGCCAAACCCCTCAAACGTGGTTTGGATGCCGACCACGGTCACGTGAGGGTGGTCGACGAACGCGTCCGCGATTCTCTTAAGCGCCGGAAAGCCGTGTGAGTGACAGCCCGGACACCAATCCTGCCAGCACTTCAAGAACACCCAGCTGCCCCGCGTGGCGCCGAGATCAAACCCA
>JAHEIO010000046.1:11464-29280 GCA_024639325.1 Gammaproteobacteria bacterium | reverse complement strand
GTCTGAGAAGAAACAGCATCATTGTAAACATGCACACATACATCAGCCTCTTCAAAAATTCATCTGCGGTTGCGAATTTCTGCGTTGATATTGGCAGAAAAGGGCTATCCGGTTGAGCGAGCCGGTATGTGGCGTATGACTTACTGCTGAGAATTTCCACCATGCTTGCAGGCAAGGGAATCAATTGAATGAGGGGCCATGCCAACCATGCGATCAACAGCAGGTAAATAGGCTTGTAGTCCCGAATTACAAATGATTGATGTTGAACGACCCTAGTGAGACAGAATATGGAAAACAGAAGGAATACCAAACTTTCCAGTCCGTACCAGAACCTCGGGCGGAAACCGCCGAGCATGATGGGGGCCAGCAGAGCGATGAGGATGGCAAGGAAAAGTAATACGTATTCAGACTTGGCGATCAAGTCAAATCGGAGGGATCCTGTCTGAATTGCCGTTTGAATTTTTACCGGGCGTACGGATTGTGCTTTGGTAAATGCAATTCATTTTCCCATCGACTATCGATTGCGGTGTCGTAGATAAATTTGCTGATAGGATAGGATTGAAGAGTTGTGTCAGTTTGCAACGCACTGTCTATGGTGGCATTTACCAGCTCTTTAATGTGGTCCGGCCACTCTTCCCAATGATGGATTCCCGCTCTGATGATTCGCCGCTGGGTCAGATCTTCGACTGGATGTAGCATGACTGAATTTTCAAAAGCCGAGATTGTCTCTTCGTCGAATAGGTTTTGTCCTGCGCGGAGTTCCGCTATGCTGGCCCAGGCGTAGCCCAAAGATGGCGCTAGGTCGATCAGCTTCCGATATCCCTCGAGTGCCTCCAATGCGCTCTTTCTGGCGTAATCCGGATAGAGCCGCTGCAGGTAGCTACGCCATTCCAGAAGTCGTGTGCGGATGAGAACATGCCTGGGATCTGCCGAAAATAACTTTACAGATTTCGTACTGATGTCATGAAGCGCCTGCCATTCCCTGTCGTCCTGAAGATAGCCGACCCAGCCCCAATGCGCGACCCGGTTTTCGATGTGGTGGGCGCGAAAGGCGGCAATCGACAAGTTGGCGCTCAAGACGGACAAGCCGATAAAGACGAAGAAACCGCTTGCGCAGAGTATTTTCAATTGAAATCGCGGCGGAGCCGCCTCTCCTACGTATGACTCAGGCTGTGGATGGACTTGATTCCTTCAGGCCGTAGTAATCTCCGTAGTAACCGTAGTACCCATCGTTGTAATAGGATGACTTGCCGCGCGAAACCTGGGTCAAAGCAACGCCGATAACATTTACATCGGCGTTGTGTAGACTGTTCAGCGCACTGATCGACGCAGAGCGGTGCGTTTTTTGACCTCTGACAGCGAGAATGGAGGCATCGGCGAGGCTGCCTAGAACGATGGCATCACTCACGGGTAGCACGGGCGGGCTGTCCAGCAGTATATAATCGAACCGCGCTCTAAATTCAGTTAACAGTCTGGCGAATTTGTCGGACGAAATAAGTTCAAGCGGGTTCGGGGGCTGGGTTCCGCTTTTTATGATATACAGGTTTTCCGCGTCCTCATCCCTGTTGAAACATTCAGCGGATTCCGCATGGCCTGCCACGACATCCGCAAGGCCGCCGTGCTGCACCAGACCGGCAATAGTGGCAACCCTCGGCTTTCGGAGGTCGGCGTCAACGAGGAGAGTCCTGCCGAGTTTGCTGAACGCCAGGGCCAGATTCGTGCACAGCGTCGTTTTGCCTTCAGCCTGTACAGCCGACGCGATCATGATCACTTTGGGCGGATTGTCTACATCCGTATACAACACACTGGTTCTGATGTGATTTACGGATTCAGCAAATCCAGAATTCAGGTTATGGATGTAAAACCGTTCCGGTACTGCATCTCTGCCGTGTTTACTTTTCCGTCTTGTCGAGCTGTCCAGGTACGGGACGACACCGAGTACGGGCAACGATAGCTGCTGTTCGATATCGTGTGGGCTCTTGAAGGTGTTGTCCAGGAAGTCGCGTAGCCAAGTCAGAAGAATCCCGGCCAGCAGCCCGAGCATCGTCCATGTCGTGATGATTTTCTGCTTGTTGGGGCGTACCGGCGCGGTTGGGGGTTCGGCGGCATCGATTACCCGGATGTCGTTGACATCGTAACGCATGGCGAGATCGGTTTCCTTGAAACGTGTCAGGAACTGATCATATAGCTGTCTGTAAGTCGAGACATCGCGCTCGAGCTTTGCGAGTTGGAAGCTCTTTGATTGGGTCTGGACAGCCTGACTTTTGGCGTTTTGGAGCCGCTGCATGACCTCCGCAAGTTCGGCCCTGGCAGCAACCATGGCAGGGTGTTTTTCGCCGTACCGTTTCTCGAGCGCCGACGTATTGACCTGAGCGGAAGTGACTTCGGCGTTCAGCGCGGCCAACCGGCCGCTAGTCAATTCGCTGAGCTTTGCCGTGTCGACCAGCGACTCCTGGGTCTGATAGGCCTGTAACCGCGCTTCCGAATCCGCGACCTTCTGGCGCAGGTCCTCGATCTGTTTATTCAGCCAGCCGCTGGCAACCTTGATCTGGGACAATCGCGTATCCAGACTGAGTTCGATGTATGATTCCGCCGCATTATTGACTACGGCTGCCGCGAAGTCGGGATCTGGCGACTCGTAGCGAAGTTTTACGATCTGGCTTCGACTACCACCATCTACCTGAATACCACCGCTGATCAACCTCGCCAGTATCACTCGATCGGCAGTTTGGCTTGCTTCACTTGCCCCGTCAGGCTTGGGATTACCCGATATTTGCCCGGCCAGGTTTCTGAAAACCCCCAGTAATCGAGTCGTGATATCTGGCGGGCTTTGTTGCTTGGTCAGCGCATAATCTTCTGCTTTCAGTTTAGCGGCAATCCGTTCGGCTATGGCGCGGCTTTTGATGATTTCAGACTGGGTCTGATAGAACTGGTACGGGCTGGCATAGCTGGCCACGACTTCTTCGATAGAACCCGATTTGAGGCGCTTGGGTTCGATCAACAAGGTAAGGTTTGCCTGGTACATCGGGGTTTCCGAAGTAGCCTTGAGAAATCCAATCAGAGCACCAAGCAATGCGACGCCCAGAATAGACCATTTGTAATGTTTTGCGGTGTGCCAATAGGACAACAGATCCGACTTCGGCGCTTTCGTCTTGATGTGAGGGCGTGGATCACTGGCAGCTCTGTGAACAACGTCTTTGCGTTTTGGTACGCTGGCATCGTTCATGGAAATCAGAAAAAGCTCTCGCCGATGGTAATAATGTCCCCGGGCTGCAATTCAGCCGACAACTTTGCCCGCTTTAATTCTTTTACGCCATCTTCAGTTTCGCGCCTAATGGTAATTTTCTTTTTTGATGCCCGTTCGGAAAATCCTCCCGCCAGTATGATGGCTTTCTCAACCGTCAGACCGGCCCGGAACCCTATCGATCCCGGGCGGCCTACGGCCCCATAAAGATAAATATTTTCGGCAAACTGATCAACGGATTCGCCGATCGAGATAACGTCACCGGGCGACACCAGAGCCCCCAATGCGACCTGCTTTTCTCCATCGGAGTTGCTCTCTGATGAAATGGTGATGTGGGATTCATCGGCGACATCGGAAAACCCGCCGGCGCGCACGATGGCTTTTCCGACCGTCAGACCCTGTTGAAAAGGATACGCGCCCGGAGAATTTACACCACCGTCAACATAGAAGGGCCGATATTCAGTGACCGTGATCGTAACTTCGGGTTGTTTCAGGTACCCATCCCGCAATCGTGATTCGAGCAGAGTTTCGGCGCGCTGAATGGTGTAACCGTGAACCTCGATTTCTCCCAGCAAAGGCACGGATATCCGCCCGCTCTTCGGCACGCGTATACCGAACGAATACTCTCGTTGACCGAGGTTCGTGATATCGATGGAAAGCGCATCGCTGACACCGATCTGATAGTCGACTGTGTCAGACTGCGCATTTGACGTACTAGTCCACAGAACAGTACAAATTATAAGTACGAAAGCTTGCCTCAGCCGCATTTCCGATCATTCCCGTAAATTGGCACCCCATTCAACTGATTATTGCCGCTGATAGCGCAACTGCAGGGTGAAGCCGAAAATGTTTTCCTCGTAGTTGTTCAAGGCAATGTTGGAGTCACGTTTGATGTATGCGTACCTTACGCCGAATGACAGCCATTGTCGAAACAGGTAGTTCACACCGATACCGAAGTCGTGGTACTTATCGTCGCGACCGCTATCGTAATCGTCGTTGGTGTTGTTGTAGTAAACGTTTCCGTTCCAGCGGCTGGTAAATGCGTGATCGACCGCGATACCCCACAGCGTGCTCGTGTAGAAATCGTCCAATGGGGAATTGGTTTCCTCGAACCTTTTCGAGCCGTACAGGTTGACGCCGGTGTACGATTTCGGTTGCCAGCGGATGCGCACGTTGTAGGTCGTCGTATCCGTATCTGCAACCGTCGGATCCTTGAAGTCCTTGTCCTGTTGACCGATGCTGACCCTGCCGCGTGTTTTCGAAGTAGCCTGCCACTCCGCGCCCAACTGAGCGGTAGTTTCCTCACTGTCGGATGTGGTTGCGTTGGCGTTGATGTATTCGTATTCGCGGTAGGTGCCCAGCAGGAAAATCGACGTCTTGGCGGTCACGTTGTAGTGGATCTCACCAAAGGCGCCGCTGGTATCCCTGTCTCGGAACGCCTGTTCGTTGTTCTGATAACGCCAGTCTTCGACATTGGCACCAAACCGCACCTGCATGTGTCTAGCGGCACGCGTTCCGTATCGGAGATTCGCGCCGAAGTCCGCAATTTCGACCTCGTTCGGGTCGATCTGAAGGACCTGAGAACCCGGCGTGCCCCGCCGCTCGTTGACATCGGCCCAGCGGGCATAGATACCGGCGTCCAGTTTCTCGGTGAAATCGAAATCAATGATCCCGCGCAGAATGTTGTCCACGGAGTCGAGATTGTCGAAGTCCTGGTAGCGCTCCGCGAACCCCGTGTATTCGATCAATGCCTGATGCCTGCCAAGACCGGTTCGATATGCCAGTCGAGGTGTAAAGGCGGTGATGGTATCGCTGTCTTCGATCGGTGACGGCACGCGGTTGACGTTGTCCGTCCGCGCGATCGCCACACCGAGAGAAGCGAAGAAGCCCGAAAATATCCCTTCGATCACTCCGCGCGGATCGCCGAGTGCCTGCTGGGTATTTGCCGAGGGCGGAATGCCATAGACCGGGGTCGCGCTGCCGACGCCACTCTCATTTTGCGCGGTAGCGACGCCGGTCGACAAGATACCTGATGTTAAAACGGCCAAGGCGACCGCCGCGCCTGCTCGAAGGCATGCCTTGATTTCGATTTTGGTCATACCAATACGCGTTCGTTATTGGCCGCTGTCGGCTTCACACTGCACAATCCCACCCGCGGCTTTCGCGGCGCCGCAAATCTGCGCCTCACAGGCGCTGGGCGCACCGCAGGGCTGCCGGTCGATGTCCTGGTAGAACAGGGTGACGGGCACTTCGGATACACCCATGCTGTTGGCAACCTCGAGCGTTGCGGGGCTGTCGATCCAAACCTGCCCGGTCCCGGTTCGAAGTAGTGTAACAAGCAGTGGAGCGGTAACTACGCCCCCATGTTCGCTGATTTTTCGTTCTATGGTTGACTTGTCTTGCCTAACACCCCGGTTCACTTCGGTATTGACCAGTGCCATCAAGTCAGCGACCGAAGCCTGCATGTGGAAGTCCCCGGTTTCCCAGGCCGGTACCGCCGTGATTTCGATGCGCTTGTCAAAAAATTCATTCGCGATTTCGGTGACGGATGCTTCCGCACCAAAGCGGCTGAGCGGCCGTTGAAAGCTGTGGTTGTAGACCACGACGACCGGGACCGATGATCTACCCGATTGCTGCGCTGCTCTTAACGCGTCGACACCGCCAACCACGATTTCCCTGATATCGCGGTACAAGGAAACGAAAATAGGAGAGCCGCGATCGCCTCCGGGCTTGTACCAGTATTTCGATGCATCGGCCAAGCCGGCCAACTCTGAGACGGATGCGTTCACATGCGCCTGGTTTTGTTTCCAATCCGGGAAAGGCGCTAGTACGCGCGCGTTGTCGAACCATTCATCGGCGATTGCACGGATAGAGGCCGGTGAACCCAGCTGTTCGGTTGTAAAGTAGTTGGCGTAGCGATCTCTGACGTTCCCGGTTCGGCACACCCAGCCCGGCAACGATGGCATGAGATCCACCGCGGTGGCATAAAACTCAGCGGCTCGATCCGGGTCTGACATCACCGCCAGATACACCATATCTTCCAGACTCATACCCAGCGAGGCGCCCTGAAGCATCACCGAAGCCGGCGGATATCCGGCATCGTAGAATCGCTTGAACTCATCGAATGTAGCGCGTTCGATGTCCAGTCGCGTATGGTCGTCGCGCGTGATATGAGTATCTTCAGACAGTTCAGCATTGGCCCCGAACGGGGCCAAGGCCAGTGCAATCGTGACTATGCCCAGACTGCGTAACAGTGTTTTCATAACCGGCTCCCTATCACGTTTTTTTTACGCCGAGTTTCGGCCCTTGTCCGGCAAATTCAGATTATCCCCAACACAGGTTGATTTCTCCTCTTTATTGGCTGGCGCAGGTCACTTGCCATTTGGGGAGAATTAGGCCTATTTTAGCGCAAAGCAGCTATCCTAGAAGTTTCTGTAGTTGGCATTTTCCCCGGCTTTTTTTTCTGCAAAGCTATCGCCCTGCGAACATAAATTAATTCTTTTTTATCATGCAGTTAGAAATGAATTCTCATGTTTGAATTGAATTACTATACGAGAGTTTCGATAGCTTCCAACCCACCCATATAGGGCCGCAATACCTCGGGTATCGATATATTCCCGTCGGCGTTCTGGTAGTTTTCCATAACGGCAACGAGTGTTCGGCCTACGGCCAGTCCCGAGCCATTCAGGGTATGCACGGGCGCCGTGTTCTTTCGGTCACCGGCAACTCTGAACCGGGCGCGCATTCTGCGCGCCTGAAAACCTTCGAAATTACTGCAGGATGATATCTCGCGGTACCGCTGCTGGCTCGGCAGCCACACTTCGAGGTCATAGGTTTTCGCCGATGAAAAACCGAGGTCTCCGGTACTCAGGCTGACGACGCGATAAGGCAATTCAAGTCGTTGCAGAATAGTTTCGGCATTGCCGGTCAGTTCTTCCAGCGCAGCGTAGGAATCGTCGGGATGGACGATCTGAACCAGCTCGACTTTTTCGAACTGGTGCTGCCTGATCATTCCCCGCGTGTCTTTTCCATAGCTGCCTGCTTCTCTTCTGAAGCAGGGTGTATGCGCGACGTGTTTGATTGGAAGGTCGTCCGCATCGAGAATCTGATCGCGGAACAGGTTCGTAACCGGCACTTCCGCGGTGGGAATGAGATACCAGTTTTCCTCCCGGGTGACGAACTGATCTTCCGCGAATTTTGGAAGCTGGCCGGTGCCGAACAAACTGTCGGAGTTCACCAGGTATGGTACATAGGTTTCCAAGTAGGCATGTTCGGTCGTGTGCACGTCCAGCATGTATTGAATCAGCGCCCGGTGCAGCTTCGCCAACGGGCCTCGCATCACGACAAACCTCGAGCCGGTAATTTTTGCAGCGGCATCAAAATCCATGGCGCCCAGGTTCTGACCGATCTCGACATGGTCCCTGACCGGAAAATCGTATTCTGGAATTTCACCCCAGGCACGAATGAACTCATTATCGTTTTCATTGTTGCCGACGGGCACGGATGGATGGGGCAGATTGGGCACGCCCGATACCAGGTCGCTCAACTCCTCCTGCAGTGCGCTCAATTCCTGCTCGTTTCGTTTCAGCTCGTCGCCGAGTTCTCCCACTTTTTTCAGTAGAGCCGACGCATCTTCGCCGCGAGATTTTGCCTGACCAATCGCCCTGGAACTGGTATTGCGCTCATTCTGCAGCGCCTGCGTTGCGACCTGAAGCGCCTTGCGCCGCACCTCGACGTCCTGGTAGCGATCCAGTTCGAACTCAAAACCGCGGGCACGCAGACGTTCCACAACGGTATCGATATCTTTACGCAACAACTGAGTATCTAACATATGCTGATCAGACTATTCATTGAGTTCCCCCGGCCAGCTCATAATGTGGCCGGCACCGACTAGTGTGTTCAAATGCTTAATGATCTCCGAGACTTTGCCGGGCTCATCGAAGAACTCGATGACAACCGGCAGATCCGAACTGAGATCGAGCAGCCCCGCGGAATGCATCGTGCCGGATTTGCCGAAGCCGCTTACGCCCCTGAAGACCGTAACGCCTCTTACCTTCTCCTCATCGTGCAGTTTGGACAATAACTGCTTCAACAGCCGGTCCGACTCCGTCAGATAGATTCGCACCATGGTAACCGCAATCGACATTAGTTTTTTGAATTTCCCATGACTACAACTGTCTGGCCAGCGCAAAACCGGTCCATGTCGCCGCAAGACAGAGCATCACGCTGAGGACCACGTTCATCATAGCTTTTATGTAAGCGCCTTCGTTGAGCAGATTCAGAGTCTCCAGGGAAAACGTCGAAAAAGTCGTGAAGCTGCCTAGTAAACCTATGAGTATCGCAGACCGCCATGCATCACTCACGATAGTGCGCTCGAGAAACAGGACGAAAAAATACCCTATGAGCAGTGAGCCGACGATATTCACCACCAGGGTGCCGTAGGGGAATTCACGGCCCAGCACCCGGTAGACTCCATTCGAAAGTCCAAAGCGCAGCAGCGCACCGGCTGCGCCGGCTACTGCGACGGCCAGCAGTTTTACGCCCAGCCCAAACATGGGGTCCCGAAAGCGTCAAACAACAATCTACTCCAGGCTCTCGTCAATCACATCCACACCTTCCGGGGGCGTCAAGGTGAATCGCGAATCCTCCGCCGGCTCATTTTCAGTGCCGTTGTTCATGGTAATACGCGTGGTTTGACCGAGCCCGTCAATCAGTTCGATGGTGCGCAATGCATCACCCTCGAAGCCGATGCGCATGTCGTTGAATCCGCTGTCGTTGTCCCGGGGTTTTATGCCAACCCATTCCAGGGATCCCGCCGGGCCCAGGTCACGCACCTCGTAGTTTGTTGTGAAGTCGCCACTGCCGGCCAGTATCGTTGCCGGCGTGCGGCCCAGCAATCGTTCCTGTGGACGCACGGTGATCTGTTCGAGTTCTATATCGTAGATCCATACTCGCGTGCCGTCGCCGACGATTGTCTGCTCGTTCGGTGGTTCGTAGTCCCACCTGAACCGGCCCGGCCGGGCGATTTGCATCACACCCGCACTCTCCTCGATAGTATTCAGCCCCTCGTCCAGGACCACCTGGTCGAACCGAGCAGTATAAGTAATCACGTTGTCGTAAAAGCGACCCAGGCTATCCAGTGAACCCGCGGCGGCAGCCCGGCCGGCATCGATTGCCAAAAACAATGCCAGCAGCAGGGCCGATACCACGCCGGGATTACCGACCGCATTTACTATTGTCATCACCTTTTTCATCCAGTAGTTAGAGAAATCGGCCTGCAGGTCGTCTGTGTTCAATTCTCCGGGGGAGGCGGAACCAGAACTTCTCGCTTGCCGTTTGACTGGAGCGGTCCTACTACGCCGGCCATTTCCATGGCTTCGATCATTCTTGCCGCACGATTGTAGCCTACACGCAACTGGCGTTGCACCGCTGACACCGACGCCCGTCTGGTTTCAGTCACGATCCGCAGCGCCTTGTCATAGAGCGGGTCCTCCTCGGCGTCGATCGGCCCGGCATCCCGCTGCTCGCCGGGGATGACTTCCACCGATGCCGGCGGACCCTCCAGCACCCCGTCGTCATACTCGGGAGCGCCGGCCTGTTTGAGGCCCTGCACCACCCGGTGCACCTCCTGGTCTGATACGAAACTGCCGTGAACGCGGACCGGCCTGCTGGTGCCCGGCGGCAGGTAAAGCATGTCACCGTGGCCAAGCAGCTGCTCGGCACCAATCTGGTCCAGAACGGTGCGGGAATCGACCCGCGAAGACACCTGAAACGCGATTCGCGACGGTATATTCGCCTTGATCAATCCGGTAATCACGTCCACGGAAGGTCGCTGCGTGGCCAGGATCAGATGAATCCCGGACGCCCTGCCCTTCTGCGCCAGTCGAGTGATGAGTTCTTCCACCTTTTTGCCCACGACCATCATCAGGTCCGCCAGTTCGTCGATGACGACGACGATGTACGGCAGCGCACTCAGGGGGGCCCTTTCTTCATCGTTCACATTTAGCGGGTCGAAGATCGGCTTGTTCTCTTGATTGGCGCTGTTGACCTTACGATTGAAACCCGCAATGTTGCGGACGCCGAGCGCGGCCATCAGTTTGTAGCGGCGCTCCATCTCAACGATCGACCAGCGCAACGCGTTGGCCGCATCCTGCATGTCGGTGACGACCGGCGCCAGCAGGTGCGGGATACCGTCGTATACCGACAGTTCCAGCATCTTCGGGTCGACCATGATCATGCGGACTTCCTGAGGGGTGGATTTGTAGACCATACTCAGAATCAGGGCATTGATGCATACGGATTTACCGGAACCCGTGGTGCCGGCGATCAATACATGGGGCATCTTGCAAAGGTCGACGACTACGGGCCCGCCGCTGATGTCTTTTCCCAGCATCAGCGCCAGCGGCGTACTGGAGTCTTCGTAAGCACGGGACGACAAACCCTCGACGAGTTGCACGGTCTCGCGCTGCTCGTTGGGTACCTCCAGGCCGATCACCGTCTTGCCCGGAATATTGTCCACGACCCGTACGCTTACGGTGGAAAGCGCTCGCGCCAGATCCCTCGACAGCCCCTGGATCTGGCTGGCCTTCACCCCGGGGGCGGGTTCGATCTCGAACCGCGTAATTACGGGCCCCGGATGGACCGCTACGACCTGGACGTCAACGTTGAAATCGGCCAGTTTCTTCTCCAGCAGCCTTGACATGGCTTCCAGCGCCTCCCTGGAATAGCCCTCTTCCTGCGCTTGCGGCACGTCCAGCAGCGACAACGCCGGAAGCGCGGTGCTGTTGGTCTCGGTGGGTTCGAAAATGCTGGACTGTTGTTCCTTCTCCTTTCGTCCGCTGTCCGGTGCAATTCGTACCTTGGGCTCGATGCGCGGCGGCGGCTTTTCATCGAGATGCAGGCGCTCCCGGATCGCCTTTACGCTTTCCCTGCGGGATTTTCGAGCCTTCACTCCCACCACGCGGTCCACGGTGGCGGTAAACTTGCTCGACACGTAATCGAAAAGCTTGAACACCTGTTCCCCGATTTCATCCATTAGCCAGAACCACGACAAGCCGGTAAAAAACGTAACGCCGGACAAAAACACGGTCAGCTGAATCACGGTTGTGCCGGCATATCCGAAAGAGCCCATCAGCCACTGGCTGATCAGCGAACCGCACACACCTCCGGCGGTGAACGGCCTGCCTTCGGCGATTTGATCGAAGTGCAGATACTCGAGTCCACACGCTCCCACGATGGTGCCGGCGAATCCCATGATGGTGATCAGGCTGCGCGCACCGGTGCGCGATTCGCGCAGGGCGCGTTGTCTGTATATGCGCCAGCCCAGCCAGGCCACCATAATCGGAAAAAGGTAAGCGACATAGCCAAACCCCTGAAGCAGTAGATCCGACAACCAGGCGCCAAATCGTCCGCTCGCGTTGGAAACGCGGGAGCCGACGCCGGAATTCGACCATGCCGGGTCATTTGGGTCATAGCTCAACAGTGCAAGCAGCAGGTACAGCGCCAGTGCCAAACAAACAAAGAACGCAGTTTCCCTGCCCAGGCGCGATACCCTGAGGGTCTTCCTCTTCGCCTTCGATTTACTTGGTTTACTGCGTCGGGCCTGCGCCATTCCTGCTACCAAAAACTAGTGTTGTTACGCCGGTTTGTTTACACCGCGCCGGCAAATGCGCGGTGCCCGTCTTGAAAAAAGCACGTTTTGCCTCACTAAACACACATGGCGTAACATAAACAACTCGCCTACTGAAAATCAATTCAGTTCAGCGGGGGCCTGCCCGGGTTGTCATTCACGGGGCGGGATAACGGCGAGGTTAAACTTCCCGGATGCCGGCCAGGCGCGGTATCCCATCCCGGGAGTGGCTTTTGACTTAGTGTAATCGAACGATCCTATAGGTGCCGACTGCGTTATGAGTGAAAATAAACGACACTGTCGTGTCCTCATCCTTGGCTCCGGCCCCGCCGGATACTGCGCCGCCGTCTACGCCGCTCGCGCGAATCTTGAACCGGTGCTGATCACGGGTATTGAGCAGGGTGGGCAGCTGATGACCACCACCGGCGTCGATAACTGGCCCGGCGGTGTCGAAGGCTTGCAGGGACCCGAACTTATGGAAAGTATGCTCAGGCACGCGGAGCGGTTCGACACCACGATCGTGTTCGATCAGATCCACACCGTAGATCTGCGCCAGCGCCCCTTCACCTTGACCGGCGACAGCGGGATATACACCTGCGATGCGCTGATCATCGCCACCGGGGCTTCAGCCAAATACCTGGGCCTCCCTTCCGAGGAAGCGTTCAAAGGCAAGGGCGTGTCCGCGTGCGCCACCTGTGACGGTTTTTTCTACAAACAGCAAGCCGTTGCCGTCATCGGCGGCGGCAACACGGCGGTAGAGGAAGCGATCTATCTTTCCAACATCGCTTCCAGGGTCACGCTGATTCATCGGCGGGACAAGCTCAGGGCGGAAGCGATGCTGGTCGACAAGCTCATGGAACGTACCAAGGATAATGGCGGCAATGTGGAGATCATATGGGATCACGTTCTCGAGGAGGTGCTTGGCGATGATCAGGGCGTTACCGGTATCCGAATTCGAAGAAAAGACGCAGATGACCAACAGCAGCTCGAACTCATGGGTGTCTTCATTGCCATCGGTCATACGCCGAACACCGGGATTTTCGAAGACCAGCTGGACATGACGAACGGTTACATTACCGTTGCCGGTGGAACCGACGGAAACGCAACAGAGACAAGCGTACCCGGGGTTTTCGCCGCGGGCGACGTCATGGATCATGTGTACCGCCAGGCGATCACATCGGCGGGGACGGGTTGCATGGCCGCACTTGATGCGGAACGTTTCCTCGACCGTCAGGGCTGATCGGTTATACACCATGGGCGACAAGGATTCAGACACGTTCAAGAGCGCGGTCGAAGGTGTCCGCGTGCTGAACCAGGACAAGGTCTTCCCGTCGGCGAACCAGCCAAGGCCGGTACCGAAACAGACGCGGCGGGACGAGAAGGATGTGATAGACAATCTCCTGAGCGACGGCTACGGGGACTTCGAGACGGAAACCGGTGAAGAGCTCGTTCACTTCAGATCAGGGGTGCAGAAATCCGTATTGCGCAAACTGCGCCGCGGTGAGTACACGGTTGCCGCCGAACTGGACCTGCACGGGCACACGGTTGACCAGGCACGCTCCGCTCTGTTGAACTTCCTCAGCAACGCGCGCCGCTCGCGGCACACCTGCGTGCGCGTCATTCACGGCAAAGGACTCGGGTCCCCGGGCAAAAAACCCGTTCTCAAGCAGAAGGTCTTGCATTGGCTGCGCCAACGGGACGAGGTGCTCGCGCTGTGTTCGGCCCGTCCGGTCGACGGCGGTACGGGTGCGGCCTACGTTTTGCTTAAGAAAAGATAAATCTTGTTGAAATTGCATCCTTTTCCATCCGTCCCTGCGAACAGGACGCGTGCTGGAACCACAAAACTGATTCTCGACCTGCCGGATGTCCCGGCACGCGGCCTGCGCCGCGTAGTGTGGCAGCGCCTTTTCGGCAGCAGCCCCGGCCTCGCCGTGGCGGAACTCGGTGCAAAAACTGATCATCTAGTCGTCGCCGTCACCGAGGACGCGCAGTCCGCGCAAAAGCTCTTCGATCAGATTCGATTCTATAGCTCGACGGATCCATCGGCGTTTATGTTTCCCGACTGGGAGTGCCTGCCGTATGACCAGTTTTCACCGCACGCGGACATCATCTCACAGCGACTGTCGATCCTGCAGCGAATGCCGTCGTTGTCGGCGGGCGTACTGGTTCTTCCGGTTTCAAACCTGCTGCAGCGACTCGCGCCGCGGGACTATATAGAAGCACGCAGTTTTTCCATAGAGCAGGGGGATTCCATCGATATCGGCGCGCTCCGCCAACGGCTCCTGGATCTTTCCTACCATGCCGTTAGCCAGGTACTCGAGCCCGGCGAATTCAGTGTCCGCGGCGGCCTGATCGACATATTCCCCACGGGCAGCGGGCGACCGTTTCGCCTCGACCTGTTCGACAACGAGATAGACACCATCCGCTATTTCGATCCCGACACCCAACTCTCTACCCAGACCGTCGACGAGATCGCACTCCTTCCGGCGCGGGAACTTCCCCTCGACAACGCGGGGGTCAAGCGCTTCCGGCAGTCTTTCCGCGCCCGGTTCACCGGCGACCCGAACAAGTTCGATATGTACCGGGATGTCAGCAACGGTCTTGCACCCCCCGGTATCGAGTTTTATCTCCCTTTGTTTTTCGAGCGGACGAACTCGTTTTTCGACTATCTGCCCGACCGGACCGTATTCGTTTTGCCGGACTCGATTTCCGAAGCCCTGAGCCGGGCAAGCACGGAGATCCAGGGACGATATGATCTTGTTCGTCCGGACACATCGAGACCCGTGCTCCCTCCGGAACTGTTGTATCTGGATGAGCAGGAAACAGAGCAAGCCCTGTCGCGATTTGCGAGAGTGGAAGTGTCTTCTTTCGGACAACTCCCGGAAGGCCCCGGCGTCCACACGCTGCCGAGCCGGGCGGTTCCCGAGTTTCATGTCCAGCCGCGCAGCGATTCACCCTATCAGACCTTCTTCGATTTTCTGAACACTACGAACGACCGCTGCCTTCTCGTCGCCGAAAGCGCCGGCAGGCGCGAAGTCCTTCAGCAGCTCCTTCGGGATCACAGCCTGAGCGCATCGACCTGCCCTGATTGGCAGGCGTTCCTGCGAGACGATTCCGCAAAGCTCGGTTTGACGGTATCTGAACTGGGGGAGGGCATGCGGCTTGCCGAGCCCGAAATCTGCGTTATCACAGAGTCACAACTATACGGCAACAAAGTGCTCCAGCGCCGGCGCCGGAGCGCAGCGGCGCGGGACCCCGAGTCGGTAATTCGTTCCCTGTCGGAACTCAAGGACGATGACCCGGTGGTTCACGACGACCACGGTGTGGGCCGCTTCCGGGGCCTCAAGACGCTGGCAACGGGCGGCATCGAAACGGAATTCCTGGTTATCGAGTACAAGGACGGCGACAAACTCTACATCCCGATCCTAAATCTGTCCGTGGTGAGCCGATTCATCGGCGGAAACCCGGAAACCGCGCCGCTTCACAAGCTGGGCAGCGAAGTCTGGTTGAAGGCAAAACGCCGCGCCCGCGAGAAAGCATATGATGTTGCCACGGAGCTACTAGACGTCCAGGCCATCAGGCAGGCACGAAGCGGCGTTGCATTTTCCGCGCCCGACGACAGCTACGAGGCTTTTTCCGCATCGTTCCCGTTCGAAGAAACACCCGACCAGCAGCAGGGCATCGACGAAATCGTATCCGACATGATTTCCAGCAAACCGATGGACAGGCTGGTGTGCGGCGACGTGGGATTCGGCAAGACGGAAATGGCATTGAGGGCGGCATTTCTGGCCGTCAACTCGGGTAGACAGGTGGGGGTATTGGTGCCGACCACCCTCCTCGCCCAGCAACATTACCAGAACTTCTCCGACCGGTTTGCTGATTTCCCCATTCAGTTGGAACTTCTGTCCAGGTTTCGCAGCGGCGTGCAGCTCCGCGAGTCCCTCGAAAACATCGCCGCCGGCAAGGCCGATATCGTGATCGGCACCCACAGGCTGTTGCAAAACGACGTCCGCTTCAAGCATCTCGGGCTCGTCATCATTGACGAAGAACATAGATTCGGCGTGCGGCAGAAAGAGCGACTGAAGCGTCTTCGCAGCAGCGTCGACGTGTTGACGCTGACCGCGACGCCCATCCCACGCACCCTGAATTCCGCCCTGTCGGGCCTGCGCGACATTTCAATCATTGCGACACCACCGCGCGCCAGGTTGTCGATCAAGACGTTCGTCCGCGAATGGAATGAATCGACAATTCGCGAGGCCTGCATGCGGGAAATACGCCGTGGCGGCCAGGTCTACTTTCTGCATAACGAGGTGCGCACTATCGACAGGCAGGCCGAGGCGCTTGCGGCGCTCGTTCCCGAGGCCGAGATCAGGGTCGCTCACGGTCAGCTCCCGGAGCGCGATCTGGAGCAGATCATGAGCGACTTCTATCACCAGCGCTTCAACATTCTACTGTGTTCCACCATCATCGAAAGCGGCATCGACATTCCCACCGCGAACACCATTGTGATCAACCGCGCCGACCGGTTTGGCCTCGCTCAACTCCATCAACTGCGCGGGCGCGTGGGCCGCTCCCACCACCAGGCGTATGCTTATTTGCTGACGCCGCCCAGAAGAGAGCTCGCGGGAGACGCCCTGAAGCGTCTGCAGGCGGTGGAGGCGCTGGAAGATCTGGGCGCCGGTTTTGCACTTGCTTCCCACGACCTCGAGATACGGGGCGCAGGAGAGCTGCTCGGCGAGTCACAGAGCGGCTTGATCGACGAAATCGGATTCACACTGTATACCGAGTTTCTTGACAACGCCATCCGCAACATAGCGCAGCAGAGAGGGGATGCGAAAGATTTCGATCAAGGCAATGCAACAATCGAAATCAACCTGCACGCGCCGGCGCTGTTCCCGGAGAACTACCTTCCTGACGTCCATCTGCGCCTGGTCATGTACAAACGCATCAGCGCCTGTCGTAACAGCGAAGAGCTGAATGATATCCGCGCGGAAGCCATTGATCGTTTCGGGTCGCTGCCGCCAAACGCGGTTACCCTGTTTCGCCACGCCGAGCTGCGGCTGGAACTCGCCCCATTGGGTATGACCCGGGCCGACATCGGTCCCAGAGGCGGCCGCATCGAATTTTCAACCGACGCCAGGATCGACCCGGCACGGCTGATCTCCCTCATCCAATCCCACGCCGACACCTATCGAATGAAAGGCCCCAACACGCTCATCATCAAATCGGACCTGGAAGAGGCCGAAGATCGCATCAACGCGCTGAGGACCGTTGCCCGCAGCCTGGCAACGGTCCATTGACCGGAAAATCGATCGGATCACTCTTTAGGCACCGACAGCTCGGGGAAGAGCACGTCCTCGAAGCCGAAGTAGCGCATATCTTTAATGCGGGATGGGTACAGTATCCCGTCGAGGTGATCGCACTCGTGCTGCACAACCCGCGCGTGGAAACCCCCCACCTCCCGCTCGATCGGATTTCCGACCGCATCGAAGCCCCGGTAGCTGATATGGGAATACCGGTCCACCATACCGCGCATCCCCGGCACGCTGAGACAACCTTCCCAGCCGCTTTCCATTTGCATGGAGTTCACCGTGATCTTTGGATTGATCAAAACGGTGATGGGGACCTGTTCGGCATCCGGGTAGCGCGGATTTTCCTTCAACCCGAAAATGACCACGCGTTTGGATACACCGATCTGTGGTGCAGCAAGACCCGCCCCGTCGTAGTCATCCATCGTGTCGAACATATCCTTCAACAGAGCGTCCAGCTGGGGCGTGCCGAACTCGGCCACCGGCTCCGCCACCTGGAGAAGCAGTGGGTCTCCCATTTTCAAAACTTCACGAACCGCCATTCCGCTATCTCTTTGTTATGCAGGTGTTAAACTATTGAATGATATTATGAATTATCGCGGCGAGGGCGCCGCTCCTACAGTAGATGGCTCCT
>JAHEIO010000046.1:0-11364 GCA_024639325.1 Gammaproteobacteria bacterium | reverse complement strand
TCCTGCGGTAGGTAGCACTCATTGGCGAGGGCGCCGCACGGATTTTCAGCTGCAAAAAAATAATTGTAAAATAATCAATATCCCCTACCTTCAATGTCAGCTCCGACCTTCGATATGAGAATGCCCGCATTGCCAATCCCGATCATTCTGTCTATCTTCGCACTTTCGCTGGTGCCCCTGGCGACGCAGGCGCAACAACCTGCCCAACCGGTCGAATCGAAACAGGATCCCGCGCCGTTCGGGTCCTCCACTGGAAAGCTTTACCGCGTCGAGGCGATCGTTTTCAACTATCTCGGACCCATACCGGCCGGGGGCGAAATCTGGCACCGCGAGCCGCGCATCCGTTTCGATCGGCACAGGTCTTCGAGGCCACTGAACCCGAGCGCTCCCGGATACTCTTCGAGCCAATCCATCGATGCCGCGGCGAATCCGGTCGAACAGAATCCTGTACGATTTACCGAACTCAGCAATCTAGCACCCCATCTGTCGAAGCTGCAAAACGATCCGAGATACGAGGTGGTGACCTACACGGCCTGGATTCAACCCTTGTTCGAGAAGCGGAATTCGGTCTCCGTACCCATCCGGAGACAGCCGAAGTCGATGCAGACGGCGTATGGTCTTTCTCCACCGGGCAGGGTCCCGTTGAGCGGAAGTATTCAGATATTCGGCGACAGATTGCTGTTCGTCGATGTCGACATTACCAACGAATACTTCGAAGAGCCCTCGGCTTATTCAACGGCGGCCCCGCCCAATAGACCGCCCGGCGAATACAGTCTTCGGGAAAAGAGGCGCGTCAAGCTCAACGAGCTGCATTACTTTGACCACCCATTTTTCGGCTTGCTCATCAGGGTCAGCCGTTACGAGCCCGGGACGGGCGCATCCGGCGGCTGACATGTCACGGTGAAATCACCGGCGGTACCGCGCACTCGAAATCCTCCAGTCGCGCAATGGCTTCAGTCAGCAATCGGTTCACGTTCTGCATTCCCTGCGAGTAGGCCCGGCGGATCGCATCAATACTTATCCGATTTCCACCGATGCCTGCCGCGTAGTTGACAACCAGCCCGATAGTCGCGTAGCAGATTCCGATTTCACGGGCCAGACTGGCCTCGGGCATACCGGTCATGCCCACGATATCAGCGCCGTCCCCGGCGAGTTTGCTGATTTCCGCCGCGCTTTCGAACCTGGGGCCCTGGGTAGCGGCGTAAGTGCCGGACGCACGCACTTCGATATTCAGCCTGTCGGCACAATCGACAACAATGCGTCGTAGTTCACCGCAGTAGGGTTCGGTAAAGTCGATGTGAAACAACTTGCCTTCGAGCGGAGAAAACGTGTGTTCGCGTGAATGAGTGTAGTCCAGTATCTGATCCGGGACGACTATCGATCCCGGAGAACATTCCTTACCGATGCCCCCGACCGTGGCAAGCGCAATGATGCAATCAACACCCGCGTGCCCGAGAGCCCACAGGTTGGCCCGATAGTTTATGGCATGCGGAAGGATGCTGTGGTCCTTGCCATGCCGCGCAATGAGCGCGATTTTCTGGCCGCTTACCGCACCGATCGTCATTGCGGACGAAGGCTGCCCGTAAGGCGTATCGATCTGCACCTCGCGACCTTCTTCGATGCCGTCGGGGAACGAGAATGCCGATCCTCCGACGACGCCAATTCTGGCAAGGCCCATAGTCATAAGTCGTCTGATGCCATTCCATTGGCTCTCGTCACTGCGAAGAGCGCGGCGACGCGGCAATCCATAGGTCCCACCAATTTACGCATGTGGAACACGTCACTTCGTTCGCGACGGCGGGACATGGCTGTTTATCAGGTGCGTCCATACTGGTCCTCGAAGCGCTCGATATCGTCTTCACCCAGATAGTCGCCGGTCTGGACCTCGATAATCTCGAGATCACAATCACCTTCGTTTTCCAGTTTGTGTCGCGTCTCCTTCGGAATGTAGGTCGATTCGTTGGGAACGAGCCTGAACCGCTCCGTACCCCGCGTCACCCATGCCTCGCCCCTCACCACGACCCAGTGTTCCGACCGTCTGCGGTGGAGCTGCAGCGATATGCTGCCGCCCGGTTTGATAACGAGGCGCTTCACCTGAAATCCTTGCTGAAGTTCCAGCGTCTGGAAAGAGCCCCAAGGTCTGAATACGCGTGAATGGTGCTCTACTTCCGGCCGTTTTTCCTGCCGGAGCTGTTCGACGAGCGCTTTGATGTTCTGGTCGGAATCCTTGTTGGCGACCAGTACGGCGTCATCGGTTTCGACCACGATCAGGTCGTTGACGCCCAGCGCCGCCACCAGGCGCCCTCCGGCATGGATGTACGAGTTTTCCACATCCCGGATATAAACGTCTCCCACGGAAATGTTTCCGTTTTCACGCGCGCCGCCCAACGCAGCCGCAAGGCCGCTCCATGAGCCGATATCGCTCCACGCGCCGTTGAACGGAACCACCAGGGCTTTTTCGGTTTTCTCCATTACCGCGTAATCAATGGAAATGCTCGGACACGAACAGAACTCCTCCACCGCCGCGGTAACCGTATTACCGGAAACCACGGTGTCGGCCATTGCTCCGATGCAGCCGTGGTAGACTTCCGGCGCCAGTTTGTGCAGTTCGTCTAGATAGGTGCGTGCCCCGAACATGAATATTCCGCTATTCCAGGCATGTCTGCCGGACTCGACGAAAGAACGGGCAAGATCGGGGTCGGGCTTCTCCACGAACCTCTCGACCTGAAACGCATCGTTGCTGGAATCCGCCGCCCCTCCCCGTTCGATGTAGCCGTAGCCCGTTTCCGGAACCGTCGGCCGGATACCGAACGTTACCATTTTCCCCCGACGCGCCCACCGCTCCGCGATCAAGACGACCCCGCGAAAAGCCTCGGCATCGGTGATGAGGTGATCCGCGGGCATCACCAACAATATGGGGTCCTGGTAAGACCTCAAAGCGCTGATCGCCGCGAGGCCTATTGCGGGGGCCGTGTTTCTGGCGACCGGTTCGATCAGGATAGTCAGGCTGTTCGGTGCGTCGAGCTGTTCCGCGACTAGAAATTTCTGCTGTTCATTGGTAACGACTATCAGATCATCGGTATCGCTCGCGCGCCGGGCCCGGCTAGCGGTCTCCTGCAGCAGACTGTTGTCATTGTGCAAATTGTGAAACTGCTTTGGATACAACCGCCTCGAAAGCGGCCACAATCGGGTGCCGTAGCCGCCGCACAACACAACGGGTACGATCAAGTCACGTACCCTGTTTTCAAATCTTCCCCTTTCAGGTCTTCCGTTGCCGATTTCACCGCTTCGCTTTTCGTTGCTTGGCCTGGGCTGGATCGAGGCCCCGAATATTCCGGCACCAGATGGGTCACCATGCCGCGCAGGTCGTCCTCATCATAGCTTTCAACCGCCTCTGCGACCCGCTGCATTATCGGTTCGACCACTTTCCAGGCAACTTCCCGGCTGTGCGCAAGCATCAGCTTCTCGTGGGACGTCTCACTCAACTGCTCGTCGCTGTAAAACAGCTCCTCGTTCAGTTTCTCCCCGGGACGCAGACCCGTATAAACGATCTCGATTTCCTCCTCCGGCAGCTTCCCCGACAGTTTGATCATCTGCCGGGCCAGATAGTCGATCCTGATCGGCTCACCCATATCCAGCACGAAGATTTCCCCACCCCCGCCCACGGAACTCGCCTCTAGTATCAACTGTGCCGCCTCGGTGATCGTCATGAAATAACGCAGGATATCGGGGTGTGTAACGGTGACTGGCCCGCCTTCCTTGATCTGGGCATTGAATTTGGGCACGACGCTGCCAGCGGACCCCAGCACGTTGCCGAACCGGACCGTCGCGTACCGCGTTTGGGTTTGCGTGTCGAGCGCCTGGCAATAGATCTCACCAACCCGTTTGCACGCACCCATGAAGCTGGTCGGATTGACCGCCTTGTCGGTCGAGATGAATATGAAATTATCACAGTGATGCGCGGCTGCCTGGTCCGCCAGTATCCTTGTACCGATGACGTTGTTTTTAACGACCTCGCGCGTCTGGTGCTCGAGCAGCGGCACGTGCTTGTACGCCGCGGCATGGAAAACGATGTCCGGCCGGTACCGGGCAAAGGTCGCTTCCGTGGCGACCTCGTCGCAGATATCTCCGAGGACGACAACGAGATCCAGATCGGGGAATCCTTCGCGCAATTCCTCCTCGATGAGGTAGAGGTTGAACTCGCTCTGTTCGAACAGCACCAGGCGCAGGGGTTCGACGGTGGCAACCTGGCGGCACAATTCACTGCCAATCGATCCCCCGGCGCCGCTGATCAAAACGACCTTTTGCTTCATGCTGTCTCCGATGCGCTGCCAATCCAGCGTCACCGGATCCCTGCCGAGCAGATCGTCAATGCGGACTTCCCGTAGATCCTTGGCGCCGACCTTTCCAGCGACCACGTCATGCACCGTGGGCAGGGTCCTGAATTCAACCCCCGACGCCTCACAAAGGCCGACGATCCGCTGCATTTGGCGATCGCTTGCGCTCGGCACCGCGATCAGTATCAGGTCGATGGACCAGCGTTCACACAAGTGGGCGATGTCGTCGCACCTGCCGGATACCCGGATTCCGTGAATGTCCTTACCGAGTTTTGACGGCGCGTCGTCCACGAACGCAACCGGATCATAAATTCTCGGCAAATTACGCCTTAAATCCCTCACCACCTGTTCGCCGGCGGCGCCGGCACCCACGATCAGGGCTTTTTTCTCTATCCTGGTGCTAAAGTGATGATCCTTCAACAATCGATAGGCCAGCCTGGAACCGCACAGCAGGAATGTCAGTACCAGACCGTAGAGGAAGAAGATCGATCTGGGGATCAACTGCAGTCTGTTGTAAAGGAACAAGGCTATGGCGGTGACGACGATACCGGTAATAATGGCCTTGAGGACCCGCAGCAGGTCGGAAAGCGAAGTGAAGCGCCACACCCCCCGGTGAACGCCGAAGGCAAGCAGGGTCACGCCCTGTATCGGTACCAGGATCGCCAGAAACCAGGCCGCCTGTGCCAGAAACTGATCCGGGATGTGGCTCAGGTTGTAGCGCAGCCAGTAGGCCACCATCCACGCCAGAGGGATCATCAGTAGATCGTGCAGGAGAACCCACCAACGGTAACGAACCGCCCTGAACTGCGAACCCAGCATATCGACCAATTTTTTCATCGATGTTTCGCCCGGGTCTTCTCCCTGAACAGCACCGCCGAAGCCAGTACTGTCAGCAGGAACAGGGCCAAAAACGGCCAGAGTCCGATCGGGGGCACCTGAAATTTCTCGAAAGAGGCCAACACGGCCAGCACGAGCGTGGAGATGATTGCGCACACGGTCACGAAGGCGTGCCCCAGGCCCGTTGCAGTCGCTCTCTGATAGAAGTGTTCACGGTGGGGTTTCCAGACGACCTTGCCCTCCACTGCCCGTCTGATCAGGGTGACGATCGTATCGAATAGAAATAGCCCGAATAAAATGATGTAGGCTGTCAATGGGACCCCGTTTTGCGCATTTCCAACAATCGCCAGAACCGCGAATACACCACCGAGTGTGACGCTGCCAACATCACCCATGAATATGCGCGCCGGGTTCCAGTTCCAGACAAGAAAACCGAGAGATGATGCCATTATGGCATAACATAACAAGGCGATGGCGCCATTATCGTCCAGCGCAAACCAGACACCCATAACGCATGCTACGACGGCGGTGTGGCTGGCCGCGATGCCGTCGATGCCGTCCATGAAATTGTATGCGTTCGCCATCCACACCACCCAGAGTACGGAAAGCAGCATCGACAGTTTGCCGAATTCGAATTCATATCCCCCTACCGTAACCGCATTGAACGCGCCGACATAGCTCACCGCATACACCGCGACCAGAAGCTGTACGCCGATTTTAACGAACGGCCCCAGGCCGAACTTGTCGTCGATCCAGCCAAGCCCGCCCAAGACTGCGGTAACCGCAATCACCGGAGCAATGGCCGCGTTTGAATAGCCGTATCCGAGGCCAGCGAGGCACAGCAGCATCACCACGACAATCGACAGTCCACCCCCCCTGGGCACGTCTCCATGATGCAGGGTCCTGTCGTTGGGTGAATCGATCATACGCGTACGCTGCGCATACGTGCGCACCAGTCCGGTCAATGCTGATGCAATGGCAAAGCCCAGCAGTATTGCGGTAATGACCAGTAGAGCGTTTGGCATTACAGGAGTAGATCCCGCGCCGGATTCTCGAGGAACCCGGATCCTCTGTAACCAAAATCGGTTGCAGCCGGACCCATGTCGAAGCAAAGGTCTTCGTTCATGCGGGCCGCCGCGCCCGAAGATACTTCACCAATCATTTTCAGCTTCACCGCGACGCCGATGAACGCCCGGTAGAGCGGCGGCGGTATGCGCACAATGCGGGGTTTGCGTTCCAGGGCAATGAAGATCCGCCGCACCATGTTTTTATAGCTCAGTTTTTCCGCGCCCCCCAGGTTGTAGGTTTGGCCGATGGTAGCACCGGTTTCCATGCATCTACCCACCGCATCGGCAAGATCCAGGGAGTGAACGGGCTGCCGCAGGCCGCCGCCCGAACCTGCAATCGGAAAAACTCCGATACGTTTGATCAACGCGGCAATGGCCATGATGTTGCCATCCCTGCCAAAACCGTAGATCATCGTCGGCCGAAACAAGGTCAGGGCGATGTTCGAGGCTGCCGCCGTTTCCTTTATCTGGTCTTCGGCAGACACCAGGAGCCTTGCCAACTCCCTGTCCGCTGCCTCCGCGCTGTTCTGCTTCGACTCAGCGCTGGAGGAACTGAACGCGATCACCCGTCTCACACCCGAAGCTAGGATACGCTCTAGGTTTTCGGGCAACAGCCACAACGGTGCCATGTGGACCAGCACGTCGAATCGTCCATCAAGGCTAAGCGCTTCCGGTTGCGCCAGGTCGGCTAGTATGGTGTTTCCATGCCGGCCACGACTTCTTCCAAGAGTACAAACCTTCAGAGCCCGTGCTTGCAGCATGTCACACATACACGGACCCACCACCCCGTTCGCTCCGGTAACGAGAACCGACCGATATTGTGGAAGATTATGAATTCTGCCCCCGAAACAGGATCTTCGATGATTTGCCAATGAAGCTGGCATAGACGCCGATGTAGATCAGCGCGAACAGTATTTTGGGGTATTCCCGGAGATAGAACTTCCTGTAGAAACGCAGCATGCCCTGGTGCAGGTGCCAGTTGACCCGCAAACTTCGGCCGCTGGCGCCCTTGGCATGGGCGACACAGGTGTCTCCGGTAAACGCTACCTTGTAGCCCGACTGCCAGAATCGTTTGCACCAATCCAGGTCCTCGCAGTGCATGAAGTAACCTTCGTCCAGATACCCCACGGTTTCTAAAGCGGAACCTCGCGCCAGCATGAATGCGCCGGACACCGCATCGACGTACTCCACGCCGCTCTTGATGTCCTCGCTGCCATAGTCGAAATCCTTGTATTTGTCCGGCTGCAGGCGATTCAGGCCCAGCGTTCTGACTAACGCACTAGCCGGTGTTGGAAACCGACGGCGGCATGTCTTCTGGACGCTGCCGTCCGCGTTTCTGATCAGGCAGCTGGCCAGGCCGATGCTCTCGTCGGACCGCATCGCATCAATGACCGTTTCGATGGTGTCCGGTTCGACGATGCAGTCGGGATTGATGAGCGCATAGAATTCAGCATCGCGATTCGTCATCACCTGGTTGTTGGCACGGGCAAAGCCGATATTTTCAGAATTGCGGATCAACTCGATCTTTTCCGCATCTCCGCCGAGGCCGGCTATGCTGTTATCGCTGGACGCATTGTCGACGACGACAACGCCTACCCGGCAACTCGATTTCAGAACGGAGTCGACGCAGTCCCGCAGCCAGCCGCCGGCGTTGTAATTGACCACGATGGCCAGGGCGTCTATGTTTTCTCGACTGCGTCGCTGCATATTGCGGACTATTCTTCGTCCCAGCCGAGCGTTTCCTTTACGATGTATGTCGGCTTGTTCTGTGTTTCGTAGTACGTGCGTATCTGCATTTCACCAAGCAGCCCAATGACGATGAACTGAATGCCGATCAGGATCATCAGGATGGCCAGCAGGAACAGGGGCCGGCTCCCCATCGGAACCCCCAGAAACAGGCGTTCGAACGTGGTGTACACGGCCAGCAGAAAACCGATTGCGCCGGACACCAGCCCTGGCAGGCCGAAAAAGTGCATGGGGCGTCCGTCGAACTTGAGCAGAAAATTCACCGTAATAAGATCCAGCAGAACCCGGAAGGTGCGGGAAATACCGTACTTGGTCGCTCCCAGGGTCCTGGGCCGGTGGTTGACCTTGATCTCGGAAATAGTCACGCCCATTCGGCTGGCCACGGCGGGAATGAATCGATGCAGCTCACCGTAGAGCGTAATGTTTTTTGCAACTTCGCTGCGCATCGCCTTGAGCGTACAGCCGTAGTCGTGCAGTTCGACTTCCGTGATTCTGGAGATGAGCTTGTTGGCGAGCAGCGATGGAAACCTACGTGACCAGTACTTGTCTTTTCGGTCATGTCGCCAACCGCATACCAGGTCGAAGCCTTCTTCCACCTTGGCAAGTAAATTGGGAATATCTTTGGGATCGTTTTGCTGGTCGCCGTCCATGGTAACCACGATCTCACCCTTCGCATGCTGCAGGCCCGCCGCTATGGCGGCGGTTTGTCCGAAATTTCTCCTGAACCGAATAACACGGACCCGCTCGTTCTCACGCTGGATCTCCTCGAGCAGGTCAAAGGTTTTATCCCTGCTGCCGTCATCAATGAATATTATTTCGCTTGGTTTGCCCCATTCCGCGAGTACGCTGTCGAGGTCGTCGAAAAAGGGCCTGATATTCTGCTCCTCTTCGAAGACGGGCACGACTACCGAGAGCGCGAGGCCGGATGCCACGCCGTCGTCAGGATCCGGATACGGATTATTCATGATGGTACCGTTATTTTCGTCAATTGACTGTCTCGTTTACAGCGGCGCTGACCCGACGGACTCCTCGCTGAGCTCCAGATCCACCGCCGCAACCCCGAAAGCATCCCGCCGCTCGTCGTGGATCTTGAGGTGCAGCAAATCGTATCGACGATCCAGAACGGTTTCTGGCCCGGCCTCTTCCCTCGACACGACCCCGATGGATATAAAATACTCGCCGGGCACCAGGTGCGCGGCGAAATCGAACTCGATGATGGCAAACTCATTGCCGCTCTTTTCGGCGGGGCGCACACCTTTGAGTTCACTATTGGAGCCGAATACGGTCGAGCCGCCAATGGTCTTGATGGTAAAACCGTAAATAATCGAGGATACCGGCTGATCAAAGTACACCGCTACGCGAAGCTTCAGCAATTCGCCTTGTTCACAACCTGTGGATATTTCTTCACCTCTTGCGCCTAGGAACAGATAGTCGATTACCCTGGCACTCCGGTCACCCCAGCGGAATTCAGACTCGTTATAGGTCGCCCTTCGCCTGCAGGTATCACGATCCTTGTCCAAAACAAGACTTCCGCTGGCCAATCCGGCGTCCCCGTGGTCAGCCTCGGAAGGCCGGCCGGCCGGTAAATCGGAAAAAAAAATACTTTCCAGGTAATGGTTCACCACGTGCTTCGGTTCGCCCAGCGATTTGACCTCGCCACCGTCCAGAAACAGTGCTCGGTCGCACATAGCCACCACACTGTCCGTGGCGTGCGTAACGAAAAGGATAGTCACCCCCTGATTGCGGAGTTGCTCCAGTTTTCTAAAACACTTCCTCTGGAATTTGACGTCGCCGACCGCCAGGGCCTCATCGATGATCAGGATGTCCGGCTCGAGGTTGATCGCGATGGAAAACGCCAGCCTCACGTACATACCGCTCGAATAGGTTTTTACGGGCCTTGAGATAAAATCTCCCAGTTCCGAGAAAGCGATGATGTCAGGCATGCGGGCATCGATTTCGGCGTGGCCCATGCCCAGGATAGCGGAATTGAGACGAGCATTCTCGACACCGGTAAATTCCGGATTGAATCCAGCACCCAATTCTAGAATTGCGGAAATGCGTCCATTGATGTCGATGGTTCCCGTGGTGGGTGTCAGCGTGCCGGCGATGAGTTGCAGAAATGTCGATTTGCCCGAACCGTTTTTTCCGACAATCCCCAGTGATTCCCCACGCTCTACAACGATATCGATACCCTTCAACGCCCAGAACTCCTGGTAGAGTCTTTTTCTCTGCTTGTACAGCGCCTGCACCAGTCGATGAGCCGGGCGCGAATAGGTCTGAAAGCACTTGGCGATGCCGCTCGCTCTTATTGCGAAGTCAGAGGACATCTGCAAATGCGTTCCGTGTCCGTTTGAACCACCACACTCCGAACATCATGAACAAGTAGGCGAGCAGAGCATAGACAGCCAGCGCAACCCAGTCGGGGAATTCGCCGAATATCATGACGTTGCGAAGCTCCTCGATGATCAGAGTCAGCGGGTTGAGGTACAGAAATGGCTGCAGCCGCTCCGGGACCGCGCTGACCGGATAAAAAATCGGGCTGAGGAACAGCAGCACCGTGGCCAGAATTCCGACGACCTGGGAGACATCCCTCAGGAAAACTCCTAACGAGGCCAGGAACCAGGATACGCCAAGTGCCAGCAACACGATCGGGAACAGCACCACGGGCAGAAGCATTGCCGTCGGCGGGATCGACGCCCGTGTCAACAGGGTCGCCAGCAGCAATATCAACAGACCCACCACCATGTGAAATAATGCAACGCAGACAGACACTACCGGAAGGATCTGCAGAGGAAACACGATCTTCTTGACGAAATGGGCATGACCCGTCACCAGAGAAGGCGCCCGAACCAGGCATTCCGCAAAAAGCCCGTGCACTATCAGTCCTGAAAAAAGGATGATGGCAAACTCCATGTCGCCCTTTTGCTCGATGCCCCACTTCATCTGGAATACCACACCGAATACGAACATGTATACCAGAAGCATAAGGATCGGGTGCATGAACGACCATAGCAGTCCTAGGACAGATCCACGATAGCGCTCGAGCACCTCGCGTCTGGCCAGCTGGAATATCAGGTCCTTATGAGAGGAAACAAGGGAATACGGCGGAAACCACGACATATTAAATTTCAGGGAAATGCTCACCCACCGTCAATGGTGCCAGATCTCATTGGTTCTAGCCCGCATTTCTCACCAGGCGGCTATAGAATCTCGTGAAGCATGGCAAACATTGAGGTCTATGGATTTGTCCAAAAAGCAGTGTGTCTTGGAAACGCCTATCCCGGCGCTGGCTGGTCCAGGCCCCGATGTACTTGGGCTTCATTCGATCCATAGCACCGGCTATGCATCTCACTGGTTCGACGCATCCTAAGCGCCTC
>JAHEIO010000319.1 GCA_024639325.1 Gammaproteobacteria bacterium | reverse complement strand
CCCGTCGTCCTCGCCGCTCTGCGTCGCAATGGCAGCGCCTGATCTCACAGCAAGCCGCATCGGGACTGTCCGCATCCGCGTTCTGTGACCGGCGCGATCTTTCGTATGCCAGCTTTATCCAGTGGCGCCGCCGACTGCAATCGAGTGAGCCGCCTGCTGAAACGGAACCGACCGCTGTCGCGGACAGGTCCTTGGAGGTTGTGTCAATGCCCTTCATCGAGCTCACCGCGCCGAGCGCACCGGGAGCGTTGTGTACCGACGCCGAGCGCTGGCTGATCGAGCTCGATCTCGGCGGTGGTATTCAGTTGCGGATCGCGCAGCCACGCTGATGTTGTTGCCAGAAGGCAATCGCCGCGTTTGGCTGTGCACCGAACCCACTGACATGAGGAAGAGCTTTAACGGTTTGTCGGCGTTGGTCAAACATCGACTGTCGGAGGATCCGCTGAGCGGCCACTTTTTCGTGTTCATTAATCGCCGCGCTTCACAGATGAAGATCCTGTACTTCGATCGTTCCGGATATGCGATCTGGAGCAAGCGTCTCGAGCAGGGACGCTTCGTCACGCGCCCGCAGGGCGGGATCAAGCAGGCACTGAGCTTCGCTGAGTTGCAGTGTTTACTGGAAGGGATAGAGATACGTCAATCACGCCGCTATAAGCGCTTTTCGTTACCGAACAGTGCCGCGGAAGTAGCGCAAAATCGCTATAATGACGGCCATGTCTGACGCACTGTCACCCACCGTTATCGACACCCTTTCACCGGATACAAATCCGTTGGAAACGGTACAAGCGGAGAATCAGCAGCTGCGTGAGCAGGTGGCGAAGTTGGAGCACCAACTCAAGCAGTTGCAGCGAATGATTTTCGGCACCCGGTCCGAGCGTCACGTGCCGGATAATTCTCATCAGCTGTCACTTGGTGAGGCATTCACCGCGGATGAGGCGCAGCAGCCCGAACCCGAAAAGCAGACGATTACCTATCAACGGGGCAAAGCGAAAAAGGTCCGTCCCGAGGATTGCGTCAGTGACAGCGGACTACGGTTCGATGCCTCGGTGCCGGTGAAGACGATCGAGCTGCCGGCATCGGAAATCGAGGGCCTTGGCCCGGACGACTATGAGGTGGTTGATGTCAAGGTCACCCATCGGCTGGCAACGCGTCCCGCCAGCTATGTGGTGCTTCGCTACGAGCGACCGGTGATCAAGCTGCGTGAGCGCCAGGCGCTGGTGACCACCGCCGCCCCGGTGGGTGTCATTGACCGCAGCCTGGCCGATGTGAGCTTTCTGACCGGCTTGCTGATCGACAAGTTTCAATACCACATGCCGCTGTACCGCCAGCATCAGCGCCTGGAGGCGGCCGGCATCACGCTCAGTCGTGCAACACTGACCCACCTGGTCCACCGCGCCTGTCAGTTACTCAAACCCATCGTCGATGCCCAACTCGATCACATTTTACTGAGTCGGGTATTGTCGATGGATGAGACGCCGATCAAGGCCGGAAAAAGTAAGAAACGCCGCGGCAAGATGCAGCAGGGCTATTACTGGCCGTTGTACGGCCAAGACGATGAGATCGTTTTCACCTACGCGGACAGCCGTGCCCGCTATGTGATCGAAAAGCTGCTGAATGAAACGTTCACCGGCGTGTTGTTGTCGGACGGCTATAAGGCCTACGCCAGCTATGTCGCGAAAACCGAAGGGCTGATCCACGCCCAATGCTGGGCACATACCCGGCGCCAGTTCTTCGGGGCCCGTGACGATGAGCCGGCCGCGGTCGATGCGTGTCTGGAGCAGATCAAGGGCTTGTACAAGATCGAAGAGGCGATCCGCGAACAGTCTCTCAGCGGCGAGGCCAAGCGCGCGTACCGGCTTGAGCACAGCAAGCCGATCGTCGACGGGCTGATCGAATGGGCCGAGGACCAACAGCAACGGATGGCTTTACTTCCGTCAGCGCCGTTTACCAAGGCGCTCAACTACCTGTTGAGCCGGCGCATCGAACTGCAGGTGTTTCTCGAGGATCCCGACGTCGCGCCGGATACGAATCATGTGGAGCGCGCGCTGCGCCCGATTCCCATGGGCAGAAAGGCATGGTTGTTCTGCTGGAGTGAGATCGGCGCCGAATACGTCGGGGTGATCCAAAGCCTGATCACGACCTGCAAGCTGCACCAAGTCGACCCGTATGTCTACCTGACTGACGTCCTGCAGAGGATCGACCGGCACCCCAACCAGCAAATCATCGAGCTGACGCCGAGGGTATGGAAGGATAAATTCGCCGCCAATCCGCTCACTTCCGATCTGGAGATTG
>JAHEIO010000318.1 GCA_024639325.1 Gammaproteobacteria bacterium | reverse complement strand
CGCTGCACTTGGGCTTCATTCGATCCATAGCGCCGGCTATGCATCTCACTGGTTCGACGCATCCTAAGCGCCTCACCCCTTCGGGGCTACCGCGAAAAATCGCTCCTGGCGATTTTTTCAGTCCGGCGTTCATCGGCACCTGTCCTGCGCCAACGCTCGGGATCCTGGTGAGATATGCGGGCTATAGCGGGGAAGTCGTGAGTCTCTGGGTTTTGGGTCTACCCAGCCAGAAAATAATTTCTGTGTTATGCGGATCCGGCTGCAGCGGTGGCTCGAGCGACCGGTATCAAGGACGCCGTTATTTGCCTGTATCAGGCGTCTCCCGCGGTATCCGCTGTGACGTGCGCATGCGATATTTTTCCTTGGTGTTCGTCCAGAAACCCAATGCCGATTTCAGGGCAGCGGAAGTCGCGAGGTTTGTGACTGTCGTTATGGCGTTGGTTTCCGGCGGCTCCTGGCAGGTGTCCGTCCTATTCTGCTGATTCTCCTGCATCGTGAAGTTTATTTTCTTGATCAAGTCTTCAGGATCGTACTCATACTGAATCCTCAAACGAAGTAATGGTAGACCGATGTCCTGCAGAACCTCTTCGAGGACATCCGGTCCGTTCATTCGCCGTTTTCTGCTGTCCAGCTCCGTTTCCAGCTTGATCGCCAGGATCGGCTCGAGGTCGGATTCCGAACAAACAAGAAAGTCCAGTCTCCGGCGTTGAACTCTGCGCCAGTGCGCGGGGTTCTGCCCGTCAGGCTTGGGTCTCGCAACCAGTTCGGCCAGCCACACCTTGGCAAATACGCCGGCGCTGGAATTGAACACTTTGCACAGCGCCTCATATACGGTGACTTCTCCCTCATTCAGGAAGCAGGCTCGGGGACTATAGTGCGGAACAGAGTTCTCCTCTTGCTGCTTAAAGATACTGTGTCTCATCGGTCTTTTTATCCATTGTCCAGACGCCGGCGATACAATGCGGCATTCGATTGTGAGAGCTATGGGACAACAGCGTGGATATCAGGAACCAAACGGTTTGAGGTTCCGAATTCCCGAGTTCAGTTTCCCACCTTCAATTTTTTTCCCACCTTCAATCTAAATATAGAGCAATACACGGATTGCTCAAGGAAATTTGGGTTGTTCGGGGTTGGTCCATTCTTTTCCGTAGCATGTCGATGCGTGTCGAAAAGGGCGCCAATAAACCTGCGCCCCCTGTTGCTCCCCGGGCGGCGATTTCGGCTTTCTACAGAGGCTCGCCGTGCCCACCGCGTCAAATATCCGGATCAAAGATCATGCATACAATAGCGGAGCGCCCAACTGTTTGTGCACTTGATTCACCGTATCGGGTGAGAGATTCAGGCCCCGAGCCAACTGATGCAGGTACTGCGCTTCCGGATTCGAATCGAGGTCGAGCGCCATCAGAGACATGGCATAAACCTGATTGCTCAATCCTGAAGGAACGCTTCGAACAAACGCATCGACATCCAGGGGTTGCTCTATTTCGCTGCGCACGAAGTCAATTTCTTCCTGGGTCACATGACCAAGCTTGCCGAGGATCTTCTCCTCCTCCTGGCGATCCACCCTGCCATCCGATTTTGCGGCATTAATCATTGCGCGAATCATGAGGGTCGCCTGTTCGCAGGCATCGCTGTGCACCATTCCCGGGGAATGTGCTTCGAAGTTCCTTGGCTGCACCCGATTTTGGGCGGCCTGTTCACTGTTGCCAAATTGGTTGAGCGCTGAGTTTATTAGACTCTCCAGACTGTTGCCGCCACCGGAACCTTGCGATCCGCTGCCGCCTGGCAATGCGCCGCCCAACACGCCGCCCAACAGGTCGCCTAATCCGCCCCCTGCTTTCTGACCCGAGGCGCCGCCGCCCAGAACGCTGCCTATCAAACCTCCAAGCCCGCCCCCGGGTTGCGCGCCTATTCCCCGACTGCCGTTCGCCACGCTGGCCAACAGGTCACCCGATTCACCAGCGCCTGCCTGACCGGACTGAGACCCTGCTCCTCGTGTTGCGGCGCCCAGCACGGATTCCAGAATCGACGAGCCTGATCCTCTGGACATTGCGCCCCCGCCAAGCAGCGCGCCGAGTATTTTCAACGTATCTACCATTGCCTTGACCCTATTGTGTTTATAACTGTTGCATTGATGGAATATATCTTCATCAAGACTAGCATCCTTGGCCACTCAGGCCTAAAGGGGGCGAGCCATAGGGGGTCAGCAAAAGTTTGCACCGAGGTGCCCAGGAGGGATTGTGTTTGCTCCATCTTCTCGGCCCAGACACCTGTTTTCGAGGCCATATAAATTTGCAATTTT
>JAHEIO010000317.1 GCA_024639325.1 Gammaproteobacteria bacterium | reverse complement strand
ATCGTTGTGAGCAGATTTCCCGGCGCGGAAGTAAACTTCCCGCCATCCATGGTCGCATCTAAAAAGGCAAGCCAGCTGTCCCCACTCAGGGCGGCGACCTTTTCACGGGGAAACCCGGTCAGTGCCACCCGTTTTAGCAACACGGCCAGCTGCTGCACGGCGGGTATTTTCCCATCCGGCGTGTCCAGCCGCAGACGGATTTTGAGCAGCTCCTGCACTCCGGCCCGCCGATAGGCGTTTTGCCGGCGGCGAAACCACAACAGGACAAGGCCGACGCCGACCCAGACCAACACCAGGGCCAGAACCAGCCACACGCCTTGTGCCGGTGGCCAGAACCCGACCGTCGCCGGTTCAATGATGTCATGCAGGTTTTGCAGGCTGGCTGCATCAGCCATCGTCATACTCCGTTCTGTCTAGTGCACCCTGGGTGCATATCCCAGCAAGTGCCGTATCTGCTCGGCCACGCCCTGTGCCGTGGTGATCGGCAGCATGGGCACCCGGATTTCCTGCTGCCAGGCCAGGAGCCGAGCGATGCGGCCCTTGACACTTTCCGCTATCTTGCGCCGGACTTTTTGGGTACCCACCGCCAGCTCGATTTGAAGCTCCCCGTCGGTGATCACCATGTCCTCGCTGGCCGGTAAATCGGTGGCACTGGGATCATGAACCACAACACCGATCAAATCGTTGTGCTGAGACAGGCGCAGCATCAATCGGCGAGTGTGGTCATCGGCGCCTTCGAAATCGCTGATCACCGCAATCAGGTAATCGTGTCCGGCCAAGCGCCCCACGGCTTCCAGGACTCTGTTCAGCATCTGCGGATTGGGGGGCGCTGCCTGATCCGCCCGCAGTGCGTGATTCATCTCTACCACGGTTTGAAGGATCCGCATCACGTTCTTGCGGCTGCGGTGCGGACGGATTTCGACGATCTGGCTGTCGTTGAAAATCAGCGCTCCGACGCGGTCCCCTTGATCGAGGATTCTCCAGGCGCCCAGCGCAGCCGCCTCGGCCGCTGTAACGGATTTCATGTTGACCTGGGAACCGAAAAACATGTCGATGCGCTGGTCGACCACCAGCAGCGCGGGCCGCTCGCGTTCTTCGGTAAACACGCGGGCATGCGGCTTTTGGGTGCGCGCGGTGACCTTCCAATCGATGGTGCGGATGTCGTCGCCGGGAAAATAGGCGCGAATCTCTTCGAAATTCAGACCCCGACCGCGAACCTTGGATGCGTGACGGCCGGCCAGCAGACTGTGCAGGGGCTGGCGGGGAAGAAAGGAAAAGCCCGAGGCCTTGTGCTGGAGCGCCAGCAGTTGGTGCAGGCTTGCATAGACCCGGCTGTCAAAAATGCCTTGCGCCTGACGAACCCTGGCATGGGCGCTTTCTCTTTGAGTGACTCGGTTTTTTTTCATTCCAACATTCACTTCCTCAATTTTTGCGCTACGCCACGGCCACCAGTTTCACAATTTCGTCGATCACCTGGTCTGCGGTGATGCCCTCGGCGTTGGCTTCGTACGAGAGGATGATGCGGTGACGGAGGCATTGGTGGACCACCGCGCGGATATCCTCGGGGGTGACATACTCACGCCCCTGGAGCCATGCATGCGCACGCGACACTTTGTCCAGAGCGATCGATCCCCGTGGGCTGGCCCCCACCAGGATCCATCGCTTCAGATCCTCCCCGTAGCCGTCCGGACGCCGCGTCGCGGCAATCAGGCTGACAATATAGGATTCAACGGCCTCGGACACTTCCACGCTGTCGATTTGTGCACGGGCGTCAAAAATCACCTGTTGAGGCATTCGTTCCGGCGGCGCGGTCGCCGCCCCCGCCTTTGACTCGCCCCGAACCAGCCGGATGATCGCGCGCTCAGCGGCATCGTCCGGATGGGTGATGGTGACGTGGATCAGGAAACGATCCATCTGCGCTTCGGGCAGCGGATAGGTTCCCTCCTGCTCGATGGGATTCTGAGTCGCCAGCACCATAAAAAGGTCCGGGAGCCGGTGCGTCGTGCCGGCCACTGTGACCTGCCGCTCTTCCATGGCCTCCAGCAGGGCGGCCTGCACCTTGGCCGGCGCGCGGTTGATTTCATCGGCCAGGATCAAGTTGCCGAAGATCGGCCCGGGTTGGAATTTAAATTCGCCCTTGCCGCCTTCGGAGTAGTAGATCTCCGCACCGGTCACGTCCGACGGAAGCAAGTCCGGCGTGAACTGGATGCGCTGAAATTCGGATTCGAGCTGTCTCGACAGGGTCTTGATGGCGCGGGTCTTGGCCAGGCCCGGCAGGCCTTCCATCAGCACGTTGCCGTTGCACAGCAG
>JAHEIO010000316.1 GCA_024639325.1 Gammaproteobacteria bacterium | reverse complement strand
ACCGACGCAGGTTCAAACCGGGACGCCCTCGGCTGTAACCAGGCCAGCAGTCCGCCTGCAACTATCAAAACGATGGCCGCCGTGATCGCCAGACGTGGCATTACTGGGACCTTTATCGACCCAGATAAGTCAACAGGTTCAGGCAGAACCGACCCTTTATGAAGCTGCGCCGTGTAAACGCGAACGGCTTCATCGAAACCCTTGAGTTTTTTTTCGCCAAGACTTTTTTCATCGAAGGGCATACGCTGCGGCATGGCTTCATGTATAGCCTCGGTGATACACACACCACCCGGTTTCGCCAACCTCTCCACCCTCTGCGCCAGTACAACACCGGCGCCGGTGATCTTGTCATCGGCCGTGAACACCTCACCCATTGCAATACCCACACGAACTGTGGGTTGGATGCTCTCATTGCGTTGGGCGTTGCGTTCGGCCTGCTCGGCTTGAAAATTCAACGCGGCGGATACAGCGGGGGAGGCTCTATCGAACTCGGCTAATAGCGCATCGCCGCGAATCTCCCGGACACGGCCAGAATATCGGGTAATAATGTCGCCGAACCGTTGGAACGCATCTTGCATACGCTCGTGAGCGAGATGCTCGTCTTGCTGTACTAATAGGGTCGAAGCAGCGACGTCGGCATGCAGGATGACCGCGAGCCTGTCAGATCGATTCGCAGACCGTGATGGTCTCCGTCCAGAAGATTGTGCTGCTAACTCCGCCATATCAGGGTTCTCATTGAGGAGATGTTCCCGGCTTACCTAGTGAAATATCCACTGAGAGGAGTCAATGCACCTGGGCAAGAATGACCCAAATTCGAACTTGTTACAGGACGCCACCGTACATGTTAGGCTTGAAAGTTGACACCGTCTGCTGCTATTTTGCTTACTTATCGATGCAAAAAATGCAACACTTTTCCGAGTCCTGTCATGCGGCATCTGCGGACCTTTAGATATGTGGACGAAGTGGCGAAGGTCGGCTCAATACGAGGCGCGGCGGAAACGCTGTCGATAACGCCTTCGGCGCTCAACCGTCGTGTCCTGGCTTTGGAAGAAGAACTCGGTGCGCAGATATTCGAGCGGCTAACGCGGGGCGTTCGGCTAAGTCCCGCTGGAGAAATCCTCATTAAGCATATCCGCGCTCAGGTGTCGGAAATGGAACGCGTAAGATCAGAGATTGCCGATTTGAGCGGTGTCAGCCGGGGTCATATCTCGGTCGCGTGCAGTCAGGCGTTATTGCCCTATTTTCTCGCAAATCAAATTGAACTCTTTCGCCGAGGCCATCCGGGTGTGACTTTTACGGTGTTGGTTCGCGACCGGGAGGCTGCCGAGCACGCGCTCTGCCACTATTTCGCGGATGTGGCTATCATATTCGAGCCCGTGCGGCTGGCTGAGTGTCAAACGCTTTTGACCATTGACCAGCCGGTGCATGCGATCATGTCGCGCCGCCATCCGCTGGCAAAACAAAAGCAGTTGCGATTAATGGACTGCCTCGAATATCCCCTCGCGTTGCCGTCACCGCCCTACGGAGTGCGGAGCATAATGGAACAAGCTGCCACTCGACTGCACGTCAAGTTGAATCCGGCAATCGAATCCGACAGCTTCGACTTCCTGCGCAATGTTGCGGTCAACACACAGATTGTTTCATTCCAAATCAAAATTGGCCTGCCGCAAAAGCAAGTTCATAACGACATGGTCTATCGACCTGTCCATCCCGACGACGTGCCACCGGGGTCACTACACCTTGCGCAACTTCGAGAGCGTTTTCTGCCCGTCGCAAGTGCTCGATTCGCAGAACAACTCATGAGCGAACTGACCAAGGCGTAGCCCAACACCCACAGAAAATTTACCAACAAACTCGCCGATAATTGAACGGACATTGGCTACTTCGCCTTAAGGTGATCCCAATAGCGACCATAATGTATCTATGATCGAATTGAGACCAAGTTCAGCGGGACCCGGACCTGCCAGCGCCGGGAGAGGCGTTTCCAAGACACACTGTTTTTTGGGCAGATTCATGGACTTCGATATTTGCAATGCTTAACCAGCATCCATTGCCGCCGAAATGATTGATTTCTATCAAAAGAATTTCACTCATTTGGGTGAAGAAATCCCACGCTTGGATTACTGCGATTAGAATACGGCATGTCTTCGCCACCACCGACCTGTCCTAGGTGTAGAGGAAACGATATCGGCCGATCACGGCGCAGACCGCTTGACTATCTCTGTTCACTTATTGGGATCTATCCCTATCGATGTCGTGCATGCAACCGTCGATTCCGGCGCTTTGGGCGTTCACGCGTTTAGTACGTCATGGCACGTT
>JAHEIO010000122.1 GCA_024639325.1 Gammaproteobacteria bacterium | reverse complement strand
TGATCATCGGTCACATCCTGTTTCTCCCCTCCGAACACCTTGATCCCGGTCACGCTGCCCGATTGTGCGATTGCCTCGCTGCTGACGAGAGAAGCCATCCGAGCAACCATCCTCGCGTATCCGCTCCCGCCTTCCTTCTCGAGCGACGCCACGACCGTCGCCACATTGCCACGCACGAGCGTAACTCCGGTGCCGCCGATTCCTGATCCGCCAATCCCGGCCGTCGTACCGGACCCTCCTCCGCACGAAGACAGCAGCAATGCAAAGGCGATTACACACAGAATCTTGTGGAGCCGAAGTCTGAACACGGGGGCACCGTTGAAAGTTGGCATTATTCGCATCAATTTAAGTGGGTTATTTTCCCACGTCAAGTATAATAGGGTCCAACTACGGAACTTCCCCGCCGAAGGGAACCAATGTCAGATAAAAATCTAGACAATCCAGCCGGGGGGCCGCCCGAGGTATTAACCAGGGCAATTGAAAAATTGCTGAGGCCGCTTGTCGGCCTGTTGCTGGAACATGGCCTGACCTACACCTGGCTGACCGGGGTGCTGAAGCGGATATATGTCGATGTCGCGGAGAAGGAGTTTACTCTTCACGGCAAAAGGCAGACCGACAGCCGTATCACCCTGCTGACAGGCGTACACCGCAAAGATGTCAGACAGTTCCGCGCCGAACCCCTGTCCGAAGCCCCGCCGCCCGAGAGTGTCTATCTCGGTGCACAGCTTGTGGCGCTGTGGACCAGCGATGAGCGTTTTCTTGATGAGCAGGATAAACCTTTGGGCCTGTGGCGTTTACCTCGCGACGACGGCGAACCGAGCTTCGAGGACCTGGTCACATCCGTCAGCAAGGACATCCGGCCGCGAGCCGTGCTCGATGAATGGGTCCGTCTCGGTGTGGCCGAGATCGATGAATCAGGCAAGGTCCACCTCAAGCAGCAGGCGTTCATTCCCAGCCAGGGCTTCGATGAAAAAGCTTTCTATCTGGGCCGAAACGTTCACGACCACCTCGCCGCCGCCCGGCACAATGTCCAGGGCCACTCCCCGCCGTATATCGAGCGCAGCGTGTACTACGACGATCTCACAGCTGACTCGGTAAGCAAACTTTCCGAGTTGGCCGAACAGGAGGGCATGCAGGCGTTGAAAAAAATCAACCGCCGTGCACGACGGCTGCAGAACCGGGACAAAGACAAGGTAAACGCCTGCCACCGCATGAATTTCGGGATATATTTTTTCGATGCCGAGGACACCACGGATCAATCGGAAGACTGAGCAACACCTCACCCCGGCCTCCCCCCCAAAAAGGGAGAAGTGCAGGCTAAGCCGCCGCTCCGACCTCCGGATCGTAGCCCAGTACTGGTGCGAGCCAGCGTTCTGCGTCCTTCACGGTCCATCCCTTTCTGGCGGCGTAGTCTTCGACCTGGTCGCGTTCGACCTTGCTCACACCGAAGTAGCGGCTGTCCGGATGGGCAATGTAAAAACCGCTGACCGACGCGGCCGGTATCATGGCGTAGCTCTCGGTGAGCTCCATGCCGATTCGTGACTCCACCTGCAGCAGATCGAACAATATCCTTTTTTCGGTGTGGTCCGGGCAGGCTGGATATCCGGGCGCGGGGCGGATTCCCCGATACTCCTCCTTGATCAGACGCTCGTTATCGATATCTTCCTCGGCAGCGTATCCCCAAAACTCGCGTCGTACGCGCTGGTGCATGTGCTCCGCGAACGCCTCCGCCAGCCGATCGGCCAGCGCTTTCAACATGATTGCCGAATAGTCATCGTGGGCGGCCTCGAACGCGGCCACGCGTTCGTCGGTGCCGAAGCCGGCGCTGACGGCGAATCCGCCCATATAGTCGACGATGCCGGAATGTTCAGGCGCGATGAAATCGGAGAGCGCGCAGTTGGGACGTTCCCGATCCCGCTTCATCTGCTGACGCAGAGTATGGAAGGTGCACAGACCTTCCGCCATCGATTCGTCGGTATATAGGAGGATATCGTCTTCCGCTGTGCTGCGGGCCGGCCAGAACCCGATCACTGCACGCACCTGCAGCCATTTCTCGATCACGATGCGTTCGAGCATGATCCGCGCATCGGCATACAGACCGCGCGCCGCCTCGCCCACCGTGGCGTCGTCGAGAATGCGCGGATACACGCCGGCGAGATCCCAACTTCGAAAGAACGGCGTCCAATCGATGAAGCCGGTCAACGTCTCGACGTCATAGTCCGGGAAGGTCTTGATCCCGGTAAACGCGGGAACGTGCGGTTCATAGTCGCGCCATTCAATGGCGACCCGGTTGCGCCGGGCTTCGGCCAGGCTCACCCGCCTCGCCTGCCGCTGCTGCGACTCTCGACGTTCGCGGATCTCACGGTATTCTTCACGCGTCTGCATCGCTAATTCATCGCCGCCTTCACCGAGGAAGCGGGTGACGACCCCGACCGCTTTCGAGGCGTCCGGGACGTACATCACGGCACCGGAATAGTTCGGCTCGATTTTGACCGCTGTATGGACCTTGCTCGTGGTGGCGCCGCCGATCAGCAGCGGGATGTCGAACCCTTCCCTCTCCATCTCCGCCGCAACGTGCCGCATCTCGTCCAGACTGGGCGTGATCAAACCGGACACCCCGATCATGTCGGCATTGACCTGCCGGGCGGTATCGAGGATCTTCGCGCTGGGCACCATCACGCCCAGATCGATCACATCGTAGTTGTTGCATCGCAGCACTACGCCGACGATATTCTTACCGATATCGTGCACATCTCCCTTTGCCGTAGCCATCACGATCCTGCCGGCGCTCTCACGTTTGCCGGAAGCCTCGGTCTCCATGAACGGTTCCAGGTGGGCCACCGCCCGCTTCATTACCCGCGCGCTCTTGACCACCTGAGGCAGGAACATTTTACCGGTCCCAAAAAGATCTCCGACCACGTTCATACCGGCCATCAATGGCCCCTCGATCACTTCGAGAGGACGTTGCGCACGCCGGCGGGCCTCCTCGGTGTCGTCCAGGATGAACCGATCGATACCGTGCACGAGCGCATGCACCAGCCGATCATCCACGGGCTTGTCGCGCCATGACAGGTCTTCCTCTTTGACCGATGCGCTGCCTTTGACCGTGCTCGCGATTTCGAGCAGCCGTTCCGCCGCGTCGTCACGGCGATTGTACAGAACGTCTTCGATACGCTCCTTCAGATCCGCCGGGATATCCTCATACACTGGGAGCTTGCCGGCATTGACGATGGCCATGTCGAGGCCGATTCGGATGCCATGGTAAAGAAAGGCGGCATGCATCGCCTCGCGCAGTGGATTGTTGCCGCGGAAGGAAAACGACAGGTTCGACACGCCACCGGAAACCATCGCGTACGGCAATTGCTGCTTGATCATTTTTACCGCTTCCAGAAAGGCGCGTGCGTAATCGTTGTGGGCGTCCATACCGGTGGCGACGGCAAAGATGTTGGGATCGAAAATGATGTCTTCCGGCGCAAAGCCGACCTCATCGACCAGGATGCGGTATGCACGGCGGCATATCTCGAACTTGCGTTCGGCGGTCTCCGCCTGACCCTCCTCGTCGAAAGCCATGACAACGACTCCCGCGCCGTAGCGGCGCACCTTCGTGGCCTGCTCTATGAAAGTTTTCTCTCCTTCCTTCAGACTGATGGAATTGACGAAGCTCTTGCCCTGCAGACACTTGAGGCCGGCCTCGAGCACCGACCACTTGCTGGAGTCCACCATTACCGGGACCCGGGCGATGTCGGGCTCGGAGGATATCAGGCGGAGGAACCTTTGCATCGCGGCTTCCGAATCCAGCATGCCCTCGTCCATGTTGACGTCGATGATCTGCGCGCCGTTCTCCACCTGCTCACGCGCGATCCCGACGGCGGTATCATAGTCATCCTCGGCGATGAGACGCGCAAAACGGGCCGACCCGGTCACGTTCGTGCGTTCACCGATGTTCACGAACAGGCTGTCCTCATCAATGACGAGGGGCTCCAATCCGGCCAGGCGGCACGCCGGAGTTTGCGCTGGCGCAACACGGGGCGGTAGGCCGGCGACGGCATCCGCGATGGCGCAAACGTGGTCCGGCGTGGTGCCGCAGCAGCCCCCTGCCACGTTGATCAGCCCATCCCGTGCAAACTCACCGAGGACTCGTGCCATGTACTCCGGCGTGTCGTCGTATTCTCCCATTTCATTGGGAAGGCCGGCGTTCGGGTGGCAGCCGACTGTGCATTCCGCGATCCGGCTCAGGGCATCGATATACTCTCTCAAATCCGCGGCGCCCAGTGCGCAATTGAGTCCGACCACCAGAGGATTCGCGTGGCGAAGGGAATACCAGAACGCCTCGGTTGTCTGACCGGACAGCGTCCGGCCGCTGCGATCCGTGATAGTGCCGGACAGATAGACCGGCAGGTGCAGTTTTTTCGAATCAAAATACTCGGCGATTGCATACACCGCGGCCTTGGCGTTGAGCGTATCAAAAATGGTCTCCACCATGATCACATCGACGCCGCCTTCGACGAGGCCGGTCAGCGCCTCGGCATAGATTTCCCGCAACGTGTCGAAATCGACATTGCGGAACCCGGGGTCGTTGACGTCCGGTGAAATGGAGGCGGTTCGGCTAGTCGGGCCGAGTACCCCCGCTACCCACCGGGGACACTCTTCACTGTCGAATTTATCGACCGCGCGCCGTGCCAATCGCGCCGCTTCATAATTGAGCGCATGGACCTGGTCTTCCAGTGCATAGTCGGCCTGAGAGATTCGGTTGGAGTTGAAAGTGTTTGTCTCCACGATGTCGGCACCGGCCGCCAGAAAAGCCTCATGGATTTCCTGAATTGCATCGGGCTGCGTAAGCGACAGTAGATCGTTATTTCCCTTCAGTTCCTTGTCGTGATGAGCAAACCGAGAGCCGCGGAATTGCGTCTCGTCCAACCCGAGCCCCTGGACCATGGTCCCCATGGCCCCGTCCAGGACCAGGATCCGATTAGACAGGGCACGCTCCAGCAGCTGCGTCTTGTGAAGTTTCTTGATCATGATCTGGCGGCGGCTCGCGACGTTTGTGCGGCTGGCGGAAACACGCCGAGGATGCGGCAGATGGCCAGGGTCAATTCACTGCGATTGAGGGTGTAGAAATGAAAGTCAGATACGCCCTGGTCGACCAGCCGCGTGCACAATTCCGCGGTGACCGTGGCAGAAACGAGCTGCCGGATATCCGGTGCATCGTCCAGACCTTCGAAAAGTTTTCCGATCCAATCCGGTACCGACGTACCGCAGCGTGCCGCGAACTCCTTGAGCCTTCTGAAATTGGTCACCGGCAGGATGCCGGGAATGATCGGAGCCGTGATTCCCGCGCTCGCCACGCGGTCGCGAAATCTCAGATAGGTCTCGGCATCGAAGAAGAACTGGGTTATTGCCCGGCTGGCACCTGCGTCGAATTTTCGTTTCAGGTTGTCGAGGTCCGCTGCGGGAGTCTTCGCGTCGGGATGCGTCTCCGGGTAGGCGGCGACGCTGATGTCGTAGTCGTGGCGACGGGAAAGGCCATCGACCAAAGCGGCCGCGTTCGTATAACCACTCGGGTGCGGCGTGAACCCGCCGCCGTCCGGTGGATCACCCCGCAACGCCACAATGTTGCGGACACCGCTTCGCCAGTAGTCTTCCGCGATCATATCGATTTCTTGACGCGATGCACCGACGCAGGTGAGATGGGCAGCTGGAACCAGTACCGTCTCGTCAAGCACCCGTTTGACCGTGGCATGGGTCCGCTCTCTCGTGCTGCCGCCCGCGCCGTAAGTAACCGAGACAAAATCGGGCGCCAGCGGCGACAATTGCTCGATTGAACTCCACAACTGCCGGGCGGCACGGTCCGTCTGCGGCGGGAAAAATTCGAATGACACCGATATCCGCCCATCAATGGATCGCACCCCGGTTTGCGGCCGCTTTTGCAAACGCTCGTAGGTCTCGTCCGCGCTCGCCTGTAAATGGCGGTCTTTTATCGTGGTCAATTAATAATCCTCCGCGTTTCCGTATTCGATTCAAGCAACTTCAGTCTCGCCTACCCATAGGGTGACAACCAGGTGATCCCCGTTTTCGGCACCGCTACCGGTGGTCAGATGATGTACCGCGCGACAACGGGCGCCGGCACGCCGCAGCCAGTCGTTCACTTCCTCATCGCTGAAACCCAGTCTCCTGTGCGCGTGCTCGTCGCGCAATACGTCAATGTGATGAGGCGCAAAATCGACGATTAGCAGCCGGCCGCCGGGCCGCAGCGTCCGCACCGCTTCCGCCACGACCATCGCCGGATCGTCAAGAAAATGCAGCACGTGGTGAATGGTGGCGACATCAACACTCGCGGCGTCGACGCCGAGGTTGTAGATATCTCCATGTCGCACATGACAATGATCGATATCCGCGGACCCCAGCTTCAAACGCGCGACACCGAGCATCTCGCGGCTGAGGTCGATGCCAAGGCCCGTCCCGATGCGGGGACCGAATATTTCGAGAACCCTACCAGTGCCTGTACCCAGATCAAGAAGAAAGTCGATATCGATATCTTCCACCGCGGCGAGCATCGCCCGTTCCACGTCCTCTTCGGCAACGTACAGTTCGCGAATGCTGTCCCATCGCGTTGCGATTTTCTGAAAATAGTCGGCCGCCTTTCGAGCGTGCTCCTCACGGATAACCGACAGCCGCTGCCGGTCGCGTTCCAGTTCCGGATCGTCGTCCGGTAGCAACCGGACCAGTTCACTTACCAGACTGGCCGCCGGGCCGCTATGGGAGATTCGGTACAGGACCCAGGACCCTTCCCGATAACGCTTCAGCAGGTGGCCCTCGCACATCAGCTTCAGGTGGCGGCTGACCCGGGGCTGACTCTGACCAAGAATCCGGGTCAATTCGGTCACGGTGAGTTCGCTTCTGGACAGTATGGCCAGCATGCGAAGTCGCGTGGACTCACCTGCGGCGCGGAGCGCGTTCAGCAGACTGCTCAGGGATTTCGGTTCAATTTCCAATGGTGCTTGATGAAATAAATTAATGCCGATATAAACATATCTTTATATTAATATCAAATATTCGATTTTGCGATAGGAATCAGGGGATTTCTGTTTGAATTCTTTATTGGTATCGTCGGGCCCTAATCAAAATAACAAACTTTTCGTATGAATCGATTGTGCACCTACTGCGGCGCCAATTCCGGCCGCAAGCCCGAATACCTGGCCGCGGCGAACACTCTGGGGAAGACGCTGGCGGACCGCGGCATCGGTCTGGTATACGGTGGCGGCAATATTGGAATGATGGGGACCATTGCGGACGCCGCCGTTCGCAATGGCGGCGAAGCCATCGGCATAATCCCGCACGACCTGCTAAAGAAAGAGACGCCGTATGAGGGATTGTCCGACCTCGTCGTCGTCGATTCCATGCATGAGCGCAAGGCAATGATGGCAAAATTCTCGGATGGCTTTGCCGCGCTGCCCGGCGGACTCGGCACCCTGGAAGAACTGTTCGAGGTGTGGACCTGGGCGCAACTCGGGTTCCATCGAAAACCGTGCGCGCTGCTCAATGTGGCGGGTTATTTTGATCCCTTGATCGCTTTTCTCGACGGCATGGTTTCGGAAGGCTTCGTCAAGGAACAACATCGATCCATGCTGATCGTGGAGGAAGATGTGGACAATCTGATCGATAAACTGGAAGCCTACGTACCGCCCGAGGTACCAAAATGGCTGAACGGTGAAGGACTGTGACCACCGAAAAAAAATTCATCGACGCCCAGGAACTCATGGAAGATTCAATCAGGCTCGGCATCCGGGTCCTGCAAAGCGGTTTCAGGCCGGACTTCATTGTCGGCGTCTGGCGCGGCGGCACCCCGGTGGGCATCGTGGTGCAGGAGCTGCTCGATTTCTATGGTGTGAAGACCGACCACATCGCGATCCGCACCTCATCGTACAGCGCCGTCGGTGAGCGGGAATCGCAGGTGCGTGTCCATGGCCTCAGCTATCTCATCAAGAACATCAATGCGGAAGACACGCTGCTCATCGTGGATGACGTCTACGACACCGGTCTGAGCACCGAGGCGATCATCGCTAATCTCCAGATGAAAGCACGCAGAAACACACCCAATATCCGCATCGCCACGGTGTATTTCAAACCGGCGAACAATAAAACCGAGCGGGTGCCCGACTACTATGTGCATGAGACGGATCGCTGGCTGGTTTTCCCCCATGAACTGGACGGGCTCACGCTGGACGAGATCTACCAGAACAAGCCGGGGCTGAGAGAAATATTGAGCCAGGTAAAAATAAAATCCGTATAAAGTCCAAGTTCAGTGGGTCTGGACCGGCCAGCGTCGCGATAGGCGTTGTCGATACAGACCGTTCTTCAGTCAAAACCAAATAACCTAGCGTGGTAATTCCTTAGCCAGAATTTAAAGCGGCCTGGCGAGCAATGCGGGTTAGGCACGACAAAACAGTCTGTTGTCCAGGCGGCAATTATTCAAAGGTAGGAGCGGCGACTCGCCGCGATGATCGGC
>JAHEIO010000121.1 GCA_024639325.1 Gammaproteobacteria bacterium | reverse complement strand
TCGAAAATCAACTCGCCTTCTGCCTCACTGACCGTCACATGGCCACCACCCTGGCTCAATCCCCCGAAAAGCAGCTCATCGGCGAGTGCCCGCTTGATCTTGTCCTGGATAAGGCGCGCCATGGGACGCGCCCCCATGGCCGGGTCATGGCCGTGCTCAGCCAGCCATTTCTTCGCACGGTCGTCGACTTCCAGGGTGACGTGCTTGTCTGCGAGCTGCTGCTCCACCTCCATAATGAACTTGTTTACGACGTGGCCTATGGTCTCCGTACTCAACGGCTTGAAGGGAATGATGGAGTCCAGGCGATTTCTGAACTCGGGGGTAAACATGCGCTTGATTTCCTGCATGTCGTCACCGAGATGATCCTGCCGGGTGAATCCCATTGAGGACCGTGCCATACGCTCGGCACCTGCGTTGGTTGTCATTACGATGATTACATTCCTGAAATCCGCTTTGCGCCCGTTATTGTCGGTCAGCGTTCCATAGTCCAGAACCTGAAGCAGCAGATTGAACACGTCCGGGTGAGCTTTTTCGATCTCATCCAGTAACAGCACCGAATGCGGGTGCTTGGTGATACTGTCGGTCAGCAATCCACCCTGGTCAAAACCGACATAACCGGGCGGGGCACCGATCAACCTCGATACGGTATGCCGCTCCATATACTCGGACATATCGAAACGGATGAGTTCCACACCCAGAACGTGTGCCAACTGCCTGGTTACCTCGGTCTTGCCCACGCCCGTGGGGCCCGAGAACAAAAACGACGCTATGGGTTTGTCTGGATTGCCAAGTCCGGACCGCGACATTTTGATCGCTGAGGACAGTGCGGCGATGGCTTCATCCTGCCCATAAACTACCAGTTTGAGGTCGCGTTCCAGAGTCTTGAGCGCATCCTTGTCCGAAACCGATATCGTCTTGGGCGGGATTCGCGCGATCTTCGCGACTATTTTTTCGACATCGTGCACCCCGATTGTCTTTTTTCTCTTGCTAGCCGGCTGCAACCTCGTGTGAGCACCGGCTTCATCGATCACATCGATGGCTTTGTCCGGCATATGGCGGTCGTTGATATAGCGGTCAGACAACTCGGCAGCCGCACGCAATGCCTGGTTGGTGTATTTGATTTCGTGGTGCTCCTCGAAGTGGCATTTCAATCCGCGAAGAATTTCATACGTTTCCTCCACCGTAGGTTCGACCACGTCTATCTTCTGGAAACGCCTTGACAGGGCCCGGTCTTTTTCGAAGATCCCGCGGTACTCCTGATAGGTCGTCGACCCGATACATTTCAATTCACCGGACTGAAGCACGGGTTTAAGCAAGTTGGATGCATCCATCGTCCCCCCGGATGCAGCGCCAGCACCGATCACGGTATGGATCTCGTCGATAAACAGGATGGAGTTCTCTCGCTGCTTGAGTTCCGCAAGCACCAGTTTCAATCTCTGCTCGAAATCTCCACGATACTTCGTTCCGGCGAGCAAAGCGCCCATGTCAAGAGAATACACCGTGCTGTTTGCCAGAACCTCGGGGACTTCGCTATCCACAATTTTTTTAGCCAGACCTTCGGCTATCGCAGTCTTGCCGACACCCGCTTCACCAACGTACAGAGGATTGTTCTTGCGACGTCGGCTCAGCACCTGAATGGTGCGCTCGATTTCATGTGCACGACCAATCAGCGGGTCGATCCGACCCGACTGTGCCTGCTGGTTGAGATTGATGGCGAATGCATCCAGGGCGCTGGTTTCCCGGGGATCCTCATCCTTAGCGACCTGCTCCTCTGGAGCCGGCAAACCAGCCGCGCTTTCGCCGACCTTGGAAATGCCGTGTGCAATATAGTTGACAACGTCGAAGCGGGTGATGTCCTGCTTGTGGAGGAAATATACCGCGTGTGAATCTTTTTCCGCGAATACGGCAACCAGCACATTTGCACCAGTGACTTCTTTATTGCCCGCGCTCTGCACGTGGAGCACGGCGCGCTGGATTACGCGCTGAAAACCCAAACTGGGCTGAGTATCGGCACCTTCGTCCGAAAGGCTGGTCACGTTCTCGCTAAGAAAATGCACCAAGTCCTCCCGCAGCTGCGGCAGATCTCCGCCGCACGCCCGCAAAACCCCGGCCGCGTTGGCATTGTCCAGCAACGCGACCAGCAGGTGTTCGACCGTAATCAGCTCGTGACGCTGGCTGCGAGCATCCTGTATGGCCGCATTAAGGGACACTTCCAGATCTTGAGAAAGCATACTATTCTTCGGGCTCCATAGTGCACTGTAACGGGTGTTGGTGATCTTTCGAGAAGTCCATCACTAATTTTACCTTGGATTCGGCGATGTCGCGCGGGTACACACCGCAAACACCCACCCCTTTTTGATGAACGTGAAGCATGATCTGGATGGCCTGCTCCCGTTGTTTACCAAAAAACCGTTCCAGTATCACGACAACGAATTCCATCGGTGTATAGTCATCGTTGAGCAGCAAGACCTTGTATAGACTTGGTTTTTTGAGTTGCGGTTTGCTCTCTTGCACCGCAACATTTTCATCGCGGTCGTAGGGTTTGTCACTCATGATGCATACGAACCGTTTGCCACTTAAATTTCTCGTGTTCCCTTCATTCTGCGGGTCTGGGGGCAAAATTCAAGTCCTTGTACTGATTTCTGAGACTGCAATTCGGGCCATTTGTTCTTGACCCGCGGCACAAATCCAGCAACACTTGCGCTACCGTCGAGTTCGTCCGGCGAAGATTGGGCAAAACGGCGGCTGAATCAAGTTAACACCATAAAGAGGAGTTTTTATGAGGGGAACCGTAAAGTGGTTCAACGCGGCCAAAGGATTCGGATTTATAACACCCGTCGACGGTGGTGATGACGTATTCGCCCACTACTCTGCGATAGACATGGACGGTTATAAATCACTTACCGAGGGACAAGAAGTGGAGTACGACCTGGAACAAGGCCCCAGGGGGCCCAAAGCCGGTAAGATCCGCCGTGTAGAATGACAACACAGTAACCATTAGATACCCGGCCGAAGCGCCGGGTTTTTTTGCTTGGGCTAGCCCGCATTTCTCACCAGCCCGGCGTTCATCGGCACCTGTCCTGCGCAATCGCTCGGGATCCTGGTGAGAAATGCGGGCTAGACTTTTGAAGGCTTGATAAACCGGGCCGTTCCCGCCTTGGATCGGCAGGAACGGCTCCTTCGTAACTGGGTGCCTTCTCTTAGTTTGGCTACTGCGCCGCTGCCACCGTTTCCTGTTCGTCCTCGAACTGCTCCTCTTCGGTGGAACCTGACAAAGCCGTGAGCTCGGAAACACCGCCGCTTACTGCGCTCGTTACCGCATCGAAGTAGCCTGCGCCGACTTCCCGCTGATGTTTCACCGCGGTGTAGCCGCGGTCGACCGAGTCGAATTCCTTTTCCTGCAGTTCCACGTACGCAGTCATACCATCCTGCCGGTACTTATCGGCTAGATCGAATATGTGGTAGTTCAGCGCGTGCCAGCCGGCGAGCGTAATGAACTGGAACTTATAGCCCATTGCCCCCAGTTCTCTCTGGAACTTTGCGATTGTGGCGTCATCCAGATGCTTCTTCCAATTGAACGAAGGCGAGCAATTGTAAGCCAGCATCTTGCCCGGATTCTCCCTCTGAATGGCCTCCGCGAACTGTCGCGCGAAGTCGAGGTCCGGTGTGCCGGTTTCACACCAAAGCAGATCGACATACGGCGCATACGCCAGTCCCCTTACCACCGCCTGATCCAGGCCGTTGCGCACTCGAAAAAAACCTTCCGAGGTCCGTTCACCGGTGCAGAATTCCCGGTCCCTGGGATCAATGTCCGAGGTGATCAGGTTTGCCGCCTCGGCATCGGTACGGGCCAGCAGCACGGTTGGAACACCCATCGTATCCGCGGCGAGTCGCGCCGCGATCAGTTTCTGTACGGCGTCCTGGGTCGGCACCAGGACCTTACCTCCCATGTGCCCGCATTTCTTTGCCGAAGCCAGTTGATCTTCGAAGTGGACGCCGGCCGCGCCCGCCTCGATCAGGGCCTTCATCAGCTCGAACGCGTTCAAAACCCCGCCGAATCCGGCCTCCGCGTCGGCAACAATGGGCACGAACCAGTCGATACTGCCATCGCCCTCTGCGTGGTAGATTTCATCGGCGCGTTTGAAACAGTTGTTGATCTTCCGCACCACGGCAGGCACCGAGTCAACAGGGTAAAGGCTCTGGTCCGGGTACATGGTGAACGCGTTGTTGGCATCCGCCGCGACCTGCCAGCCGCTCAAGTAAATCGACTTCAAACCAGCTTTCGCCATCTGCATGGCCTGATTACCGGTTAACGCACCGAGGGAGTTCACATAATCTTCGGTGTGCAGGTAGTTCCATAATTTTTCAGCGCCCATACGTGCCAGGCTGTGCTCCAGTTGCACGCTACCGCGAAGACGCACCACGTCCTCCGCGGGATAGCCCCTTTGGACCCCCTGCCAGCGAGAATCCGCGGTCCAATGGTGTTCGAGTTGCTTGACTGCATCAGCGTTACCCATCATTTATCCCCAATTACCCATGTGTTTTGTAAAAGTAATCTCTCCGGGACACACGCGCGAAGCCGGGCCGCCCAAACCCGCCCCGAATGCCGGAGTACGTATCGTTAACCCGCCTCAGCCCTAGTTAGCGGGATAGCTGGTTCGATTCTATGGGTTCGGAGTTTTATTTGACAAAGCAATTATTTCAATATTTAGTATAAGATGGATTAATGATTAAAATTCAGCCATGGCCCAGCATCCACCCGTATATTACAAGCAAAACAGGCTCAAGCAGCTGCGGGCCTTCTGCTACGCGGCTCAAGCTGGTTCGATCTCCAAAGCCGCCGAAATGCTGTTTCTCAGCCAGCCTTCCGTATCGCTTCAAATCCAGGCGCTGGAGAGAGAATTGAACACGACGCTCTTCGAACGCAGAGGACCCAACATCAAACTCACCCCGGAAGGCAGGATACTACTCGACATGGCCCGACCCATGGTGCAGCAAATCGACAGCCTGACCGACTCCTTCAGCGCCCAGTGCGGAAATCTTCAGCACGGCGACTTGAACATCGCAGCGGGCGAGTCGACCATTCTGTATATTCTGCCCGCACCCATCAAGGCATTCGCAGACCGGTTTCCTGGAATCCAGCTGAAAATGCACAACGTCACCGGACGGGACGGGATGGCCATGCTGCACGCGGATGAAGTCGATTTCGCCGTCGGCTCAATGCTCGAGGTCCCGCCAGGGATCAAGTATTACCCGATGTTTACCTTCGACCCGTGGTTGATAACGCCCCTGGATCATCCGCTTGCCCGCAAAAAGACCGTGAACCTCCAGGATATCAGCCCCTATGGGCTCATTCTTCCGCCGCGCCACCTGGCGACCTGGCGGATCGTTGATCTCGTGTTTCAGCAGCACGGCGTAACCTACCAGGTTGCACTCGAGGCCGGCGGCTGGGAGGTTATCAAGAAGTATGTCGAATTGGGCCTAGGGATATCCATAGTTACCGGAATATGCATCAGCGAACACGATCGCGCGCGTATCGCAACGGTCGCCATGGATAAGTTCTTTCCCAAGCGGCGTTATGGGGTGGTGCTGAGGAAAGGGAGGTTCCTGTCTCCGCAGGCAAAGATGTTCATCGAGATGATGCACCCCGGGCTATTGGAAACCGAAATTGCACAACCGGGGGACAGCGAGTGGATATCCGGTTCCACCGCGTATCAACCCGCCGGTTGAAGCATGGATAATTCCGGATGCAGGCTGAACCCAAACCAGCTAATATAAACCCGCTTATTTCGTCGAAACGGCAGGGATTATCTATTATTTTCCGTTGATCGAAATCTGCGAGAGGACCTTTAGGGAGGCAAAATGAAATCAGTACTTGCAATTTTCTTAGCGGCTTGCACAACCCTTTTCTACCAGACCGGCTATGCGGCCAAACCGGTGTTGGGTGTTGCGGAGTTCAAGAATGAGGCCACCGGTACGTACTGGTGGAAGCGCGGTGTCGGCCGGGAACTAGCCAGTATGCTGTCCAATGAACTAGCGAACACGGATGAGTTTCGCGTTGTGGAGCGCAAGAAACTGGAATCCGTATTAAGGGAACAGGATCTGGCCGCGGATGGCCGTATCAAAGCGGGTACGGGCGCAAAGATCGGCATGGTAACGGGTGCCGAATATCTCGTGCTGGGCACGGTAACGGCATTTGAAAGCAGCACGGCGTCAACGGGAGGCGGTATCAGCATCAGCGGCATTTCCATCGGAGGAAAGAAAAAGGAAGCTTATATTGCGGTCGACGTTCGCGTGGTCAACAGCACTACCGGAGAACTGGATTTCGTCAGATCGGTGGAAGCGAGGGCGAAAGGCGGCGGTCTCAGCCTTGGCCTGTTCAAGGGTGGCTTCGGCGGTAAACTGGCCAGTGAAAAAAGAACGCCGGCCGGAAAAGCCATCAGGGCGGTAATCGTCGAGATTGCCGACTATCTCGCATGCGCCATGGTGGAACAGGGCGGCTGCATGGCGGAATACAACGCGAAAGAGAAAAAGCGACGTAAAAAACTGAAAAGCACCATATCGCTTGATTGATCGAAACGGGTAAAGAACGACGACGTGCGAAAGGCCAGCGGAGCCGGGCTGAATCTACAATTTCTTATGTGTGTTGATCGCAGAGGTATGTTAACGGGATGATTTACGAATTGTTAAAAAGCTATAAGCCTGCAGCCGGCGGGCTGCTTATTGCGATGTGCGGGTGGTTGACGTCGCCCGGAACCGCCCTTGCATCCGGGGCAATTACTCCCCAGGCCATCCCCGTCTGTTATCACTTCGGCTGCAATACCAGAGAAGTGATCGGGATCAACGCCGAGGAATGGAACCAGGTCGCCAATTGGTTCAGGAAACCCGCGGAAAATGCGGAACAGGAACGGGTACAGATCAAGAAGGCAACGGGCTGGCTGGAGGTCATCGTCGGCAAATACACTCCCATTCACCTGGACCTTGGACAGGATGAGTTGACCGAAAGCGGGCGCGGTCAGATGGACTGTATAGACGAGGAAAAGAATGTGACCGCTTTTCTGCAGCTGTTTCAGAATCAGGGCCTGCTAAAATTTCACCGCGTGGTGGAACCCGCGTATCGACGCACGGCCTGGGATCAGCACTGGGCCGGCCAGATCGAGGAAATCCATAGTGGAGAACGATGGGTGGTGGATTCATGGTTTCAAGCCTACGGAAACAACCCCTATATACAAAAAGCTGAACAGTGGTCGGATATTCCTTTCTTCTTCTCTTCTTCCTACATCGACAACTCACCCGACTGACCGGCATCAGGCCAATTTTCAGAGCCCTCGTCCTGGCCGTTTTGCTGCCAGGTTTCAGCGCTTTCGCGCAGTCGGGGTCGCCGCGTATCGCATCGATAAATCTGTGTACCGATCAACTCGTGCTGGCGCTGGCAGACGAGGAACAGGTCGCTTCCATTACCTTTCTTGCCCGGCATGCGGAAAGCTCGTACATGGCCGATCGCGCGGCCGGCTATCACCTGAATCACGGTCAGGCTGAAGAGCTGGTCTCCGTCGATCCGGATGTCGTGGTTGCTTACTCCTATATCTCGCCGACAAAACTGCGCTTTCTCAACGAACTCGGCTACAGGGTTGAGATATTCAAGCTCGCTGAAAGCATCACTGAAGTCTACGCAAACATAGAACGGATGGCGGAACTCCTGGGAAAACCCGTCCGAGGGATTCAGCTGGTTGCCCGAATGCAGCAGCGATTCGATTCCGTGCCGCCGTTCCGATCCGGGTACCCGGCCCCCAGAGGCTTGATATACGAGCCGAACGGTTACACAGGAGGTCGTGAGACACTGCGCGGGGACATTTTGCATCATGCCAATTGGCATAACGTGGCGACCGATGCGGGGATAACGGGAGTCGGGGTTCTTGGGCTGGAAGCGTTGCTTCTGATTGGGGCGGACAGGCTGATTGTGTCCCCTTACGCGCCGGGTACCCATTCGCTGGGACAGCGTTTGTTGCAGCACCCGGCAATCGAAATAATTACCTCGGGCCGACCGCCTGTCAACATACCGATCAGGCACTGGATCTGCGGCGGCGTGATGAATGTAGAAGCCCTGGCGCAACTGGTCGAAAGCCGCGGCCCGCCATGAGACCTTTCCACCTGGTCGCCGCGCTAGGCTCGCTGGTGATGGCGCTGATGTTATTCTCGATCAACCTCGGCTCCAGCGAGATCAGCCTGTTCGACCTGTTTGGCACAGAACGTTCACACTCCGTAAAGCTCGTGTTGCTGGAGATCAGACTGCCCAGGACCCTGATTGCCGCAGTTGCAGGAGCCAGTTTTGGCATCAGTGGCGCGGCCATGCAGGGTTTGCTGCGCAATCCGCTGGCCAGCCCCGGCCTGATCGGCAGCTCCAGCGGCGCGGCACTGGGAGCCGTGATCGTCCTGTATTTTGGACTAGGCGAAGTGTCTTGGGTGCTGATGCCGTCAGGGGGCATGCTCGGGGCGCTCGTTGCGATG
>JAHEIO010000315.1 GCA_024639325.1 Gammaproteobacteria bacterium | reverse complement strand
CTTGATGGTCAAAAACAATTTTCATTGGCGGTAAAATTTAGGCAGGAGATATCATTATCTATGATATTATCAACTTGATAAATCTTTGATTAAATCCTTGTTTACTTGTAACTACTGACCCCTATCCGCATAAAGTTGGCCAGAAAGAGCCAACTGAATAGCGACCAGCGGATTGTATCCCTGATTTGCCATGGTCTGTAGGTAGCTGGAGATACGGCACCAGGCTTCGGCATACTTGCTGGTTCTGAAACACCCCGACACCTTCTGTTTCACCTTGGTCATTCTCAAGTCACGCTCTGCCCGGTTATTGGTGAAGGATACATGAGACTCCCTGGCGAAGAGCAACACTGCCTTCTCATGGTTTTTCAACCGCTCCCACAGGTTATGGGCGTCCGATTTGGCGACCCTGCCCCGTTTGCCGTTCTGTCTGGGCGGAATGGGCGGGAGTTCTTTCTCGCCCCGGGTGAGGATATTGCGATAGCGTTTCTGCAGGTTCTTGTACTCGCGCTGGGTCAGCTTCTTGCTTTTTCGCTGGGCGACGGTAGCGCAGGTTTCCTGCAGCAGGCGTTTCATGTTGGTTGCCCAGGCATAGTCATTGGCATCCACGATAAAGGTCAACTCCCGCAACAGGTGTGAACCGCACAGTCCATGATCGCACTGATCATAGGCGAGATAGGAGGCCCAGCAGTCATGGATCACCACCCCGCCATAGCGGGGAATGATACCAATGTCCTCAATCGCCTCCCGCCCCCGTTTGGGATGCAGGAATTTAAGAGTGATATCGCCTGCCGAACAGACGTGGATCCAGTGGTTCCTTCTGTCGACCCGCAATGAGGTCTCGTCCACATGCAGAGCGGGCAAGGTCAGGATTTGTTCAATGGCGTCCTGTTGCCACTGTTCCAGGGCCTGATACAACTGCAATACATATTTCAGGATCGTCGCCTCGGCAACTGCCATCCCGATCAGGGTCCGGATCGATTGCTGTACCCGTTTCAGAGAGAGCATCTGGGCAATCAGCAGATTCAGGACGTACGCCCTGATCCCCGAACCATATTGCAGCGGGCCGGACATGTCCGCCGGGAACCGGCCTTTGGTCTGTGCCTGGCATTGGGGGCATTGCTTGATCTGGGCATCCACGTGGCTGACCACTTTCTCGAAGATGATATCGATCCGGGTACGCCGTTCGTGTCCCCGGCAGGGGGTATCACTGAGGTCTTCACCACAGATCCCGCACTGGTTGACTTCGGCCACCTGGACGGTTTCCACCGTGCGCGTGTTGCCGGACAGGATGTCGTTCTGTGGCTTGCCCTTGCCTTTGGCTCCCGGCCGGGTCGCGGTGTCGTCCTTTGCCGTCTGAGAGGAAGGCAGACTGGAGTTGCCGCTGTCTTTGGCGGTGCGCCTTTCCATGAATACCGCCATCAGCACCTCGAACAACATCAGCATGGCCTTAAACAGGGCACGGCTTTCCACCGCCATCTTGCCCCCGGCGGACAGACGGTCGAATTCCGCCTTCAAGGCGTCGAACTCTTCCCTTAAGGATTGTTTGTTGACGCTGGCCATCATTCCGGCAGAACTATGCCGGTTCCACAACCTCGACCGCCATCACGGCCGAGAGCACCGCGAGACGTTCCTCCCGGGGCATCGCCTGGTATTGCCTGCCCCAGTTCGCCGCCTTGCGCTTGATGCGCTGCCGGTCAGTGAAGTCCTTGCCCGCATAACTGGCCCAATGCACCCGGTCCGGCACAAAATTGAACCAGAGCTTCTCGGTGCGCACCCCGGCCTGGTTCATCACCTGCAACTCCAGGCTACGCCAGCCCGAAAGCACGTCGTCGTACAGAGCCGAGGGATAGCCGGACAGGATAACGTTGCAGGGCACACCCTTGAGCAATTCCAGCAACTCGATGTGGTCCTGCTCCTTGTAGTCGAAGCGGTATCGGCGTTTCGAACTGCGGGTGGCATGCAGATAGGGCGGGTCACTGTAGACCAGTTCCCGTCCCCGGTAGTCATAGTCCGACAAAAACCGGTGGGCACAGCCGTTGACCTTCTCTACCGGATAGTCGCAGGCAAAGCCCGCCAACGCCTTTGGGTTCCGGTCAATGCCAATGTTGTACAGCGCCGCCGGCTTGCGCTTCATGATCGCCCCACCACCCAGGTGGCTCTCAATATAGGTGTCGTGCGGTGGCATCAGGGCAATGATCGGTTGGCACAGACCAGAGGTCGCCTTCGATCCAAAATAACTACCCATGACCATTGATCCTTTGCCCTGCATCAGATCAACAGCATAGAATCAAAACGCTATGATGTCAAGTTCCTGTCGGTGCACGCAT
>JAHEIO010000314.1 GCA_024639325.1 Gammaproteobacteria bacterium | reverse complement strand
CATCGGCGACGCGGTGCTCCAGGCCAAGCGCGACTATGCGAAATCGCGCCCCAAACAGCTCGATGTCATCCTGGGTTGGAGCCTGCTCGGCGACCCCGCCCTCACCATCGGCCAGCCCTGAACCGTCTGCCGCTTTAAAGATCCTCCGAAGTTTAATAAACTTCAGCGCATGTCGAAAAAAAATGATCACGCCAACCCGGCGCGGGACAGCGAATTTACGCCCATCTGTTCCAGGAAACCCTATTCCCCCCCTCGCTTGGTGCGCTGGGGCGATGTGCGCTCGATGACCTTGGGCGGCTCGGCAGGTATTAACGATTCAGGTGATCCTGATGGCAAACAGACCCCTGGCGGCCCATCCTGACCGGGACGGACAGGTCCTTGACCCGATTTGAGAACGCTTATCAGCACGTCGCTTGACCCGGTTTAGCCTGGTTTGGCAGCGCGCCGCCGGATTGTCGGCACCGGCACCGCATACTCCGGCCGGCGCGGCCGGAACGGAAGATACCCCCAACCCGTTCACGGACCGCGGGGTCGTCTGGCCAACCCCGCGCGAACTGAAGGTCACCCGGCACGCGCTCGGCGCCGATCGCGGTTACGAAATTCACCAACCCCCCGAGTCGCCGCCGAGCGGCTTCGCCGCCATCTGCGGCAGGCTGGATAATCACCGCGAACTTTTAGACCGTGCCGGGGTGCGCGCAATGCGGCGAACCCCGCTTGACGATGCCGGTTTACTGTGGGCGCTCTATCACTCCTCGGGGGTGGACGCATTTTTCGGCCTGAAGGGGATCTTTACCGCGATAGTGGTCGATTTCGACGGGCAGAGCATTCATCTGTTTCGTTCTCCCTTGCCGGGTGGGTCTCTTTACTATTTCGTTTCCGCGGAGTGGTTCGTTGCCGCCTCGGAGGCGCACCAGGTGTTAAGGCATCCGACGGCAGGGACGGATCTCGACGACACCTGGCTCGCCAATTTCTTTAACAATCGCACGCCATCGAGTGCGGCGACGCCTTTCCGATCCGTCGCGGAATTGTTGCCCGGCGAATTGCTCACAGTCACCCGCGGCGGCCACGAAATCGCTCGGATTCTCCCCGGAATCGGCGGGCGGCGAATCCGGTTCCCGGGTGAGCGGGAGTACGTGGAACGGTTCGATGAGCTCTTCTCCCGCGCGGTGGCAAAACAGGTCGAGGGCAGAAAGAGAATCGGCGTCATGCTGAGCGGCGGGCTGGATTCCGTCCCCGCCGCGTACTGGATGCACCGCCATCGGGACGCTGGCAGTCAGCTGTCCGTCTATTCCTGGTCACTGCGCGGCTTTCCCGAGGCTGACGAGTCCTCGCTGATAACCGAAAGCGCGGACGTAATCGGCATTCCGGTTCACCTCGCGGCGGGAGATGAGCTTTGGCCACTGAGCAGGCCACCGGACTTAACGCTGCATCCGGACACGCCACAGCAGAATCCCTTCCGGCTGCTGAAGCAGGCGGTATACGGCATGGCGCAGGCCGACGGCTGCCGATTCATTTTTAATGGTAACTACGGCGACAACCTCTATCCAGAGTATCACCATGTGCTGGCCGATACTCTTTACGGCGGTAAGTTGAGGCGCTTTGTCCGTGAACTTAAATTTCTGGCGGAATTAGAGGGTTTGCGCGGACTCTACCGTCACAGCGCGGTCAGGCAGATTGCCAAGACGGCGCTGGCCTGGCGCGGCCGAACGCGTATTCCCGGCAACGCACTGACGCCTTTCGCGAACGGTCTGGTCGACTGGGAGCGAAACTGGCCGCCGGAGGCGCGGGGCCACCCCAGGCCGGACCAGTACCGTTTATTGCTGGGACTGGATGCAGCCAGGGGCAGTGCCAGCGAGGGCTATTATACCGGTCGGTTCGGCCTCGAGCTGGTCGAACCCTACGTGGACTGGGATCTGGTCGATTTCGTGCTCTCGGTCCCCAGCTACGTGTTCTGGAAGCTGGGTGAGACCAAGCATCTCATGCGCGAGGCAATGAAGGGGCGTATTCCGGAATCCGTGCGGAGCCGACCGCGCGGCGGGTTGCTGGATTCGTTTTACATCTACGGCATGGATAAACGCATCGACTGGATCAAACAACGTTTATTTTCCGGAGAGGCAGACTGGCCGCGCTTCGCTAATCGCAGCAGAATCAGGGCAATACTTGAGGGCGGGAACCCCGGCGAACGGGAAAGAATGCTGCTCTGGCAGTGCGTTACCTACGAGATGTGGCTCGACCGCTATTTTCGGTGACCTCATCGCGCGAGGCACCGCTGCAAACCCGGGCAAGGCAACAATGTGCTTGTAGCAGGCGCGCCTCGCGCCGATCGAT
>JAHEIO010000313.1 GCA_024639325.1 Gammaproteobacteria bacterium | reverse complement strand
CTTAAAATAACAACCCACTCTTATAGGTCAATGGGTAGAATAGGGGTACATTGATTGGAATCGGGCCCAACTCGAGGATATTTTCGATTCCCCTAACGGCCTGATTCTAAAATTTTCGATCAGATTATCAAGTGCTTTATACTTCTCAAAAGCGGGAAGGTGGTCGGATAGCTCGTGCTCAAGCCATAACGGGATTTGATAAAGTGTGACTAGTGACCAGTGTTAAAGAAGTGACGACTGACGACCGACATTGACGGGTTGGTCCATTAACCGTTTACCGTCCATCATTCACGTCACCGGTCAGTCGTCACTTGTGGGAACCAAGCGCAATATTTAGCATCCATAACGACATGTCGAGAAAGCAGCGCCGATCTGGCAAGCGTAGATCCGGGGACAAGGTCCCAGGGGCAGCGCATCGCGCTGGGGCGCGAGTGGCGAAGGGCCGGGCCGGGGTAACCCGAGGGCGCGGTCCGCATCCGCTCGACAACTGGCTGCTCGGGCTTGCCCTGTCCGGAATCGCGCTGACATCCTACCTTACGTTCGTCGCGTGGTTTGGCGAGCATCCGGCGTACTGCGGGGCGGATTCCGAGTGCGGCCTGGTGCAGCAAAGCCGCTGGTCCACTTTGTTGGGCGTGCCGGTTGCGTTCTGGGGCCTTTTGACTTACGCGCTGCTCGCGCGGCTGGTGTGGCGCCTGCGCACCCGCCCGAGCTCCTGGCAGATGGCGTTGACCATCGCCAGCGTCGGCGCCGCCGTGAGCTGGTATCTCACCAGCGTCTCGGTATTCGTCATCGAGGCGGTCTGCGCCTACTGCCTCGTCTCTTTCGGAATCGCCAATGCGCTGCTGGTGCTGTTGCTGGTGCGCAGGCCCGCGCACATGCCGGAGCACGAGTGGGCGAAATCGCTGCCGGGCCCGGTTGGCTCAGCCGTCCTGATCGTGTTCGCGTTGTTCCTACACTTCAGCGGCCTCTTCGACCCTGCCGCGGGGCCCGAGAAGCCGTACCTGAAGGCGCTTGCCGTCCACCTGCGCGATTCCGGCGCGCGCTTTTTTGGCGCGTACTGGTGCCCGGCCTGCCAGCAGCAGAAAGCCTTGTTCGAGGCCTCCGTCGACCGGTTGCCCTACGTCGAGTGTACGCCGAACGGGCGCAACGGTTTGCTCAACCTTGCCTGCGTCGCTAACGACATAAACGACTATCCGACCTGGATCATCGACGGTCGCCGCTATCCCGGTGTGGTCCCTGTAGTCAAGCTTGCGGCCATGTCGGGCTTCGAGTGGTCCGCCGATGGAGTCCGGAAAGAATGAATGGGGACCGGCCCTGGGACAAGCCCCATTTTTCTTGGTGAAGGTTGATGGACGGTGAACGGTTAATGGACCAACTTTTCACCCACATGCCTGGCTCCGGGGCACCAGTGAACATACTAAATAGTTAGGGACTACCGAATCGCGGTATGCGCCCGAATGTCCGGAAAGCGTATTCAACCGGTAGGTTGGACTCGGTGGTTCGAAAGGCCGGAGCTGACCTGTTACTGACGGACACGGTGCAGTAATATCAAGTTGTAAAAGCCAGTTTTCTCGGTCCGCTTTATCGGCGACAACCGTCGTTCGATAACGATCAGGGACAGAGAGTATGAGAATTTCCCTACAGGGCCAACCCATTGCAGCCATCCAGTCTTCGTCGCGGGGCGACGACTGAAGCTAGATCCATACGCAGGACAGAATCGCACCCACACAGATCATCGCATGGCAACTATGATCTGGACCACGTGCAGTGTGAGTATTTTTAGCAACCGGGTACCAATAAATGCCCCAAAATATACCGCCGGCATATCCGAGTGTGCATCACTGGCCTTTCGGTCGTGAAATTACTTTTACTTACCTTGCTTACTTCGGTTGTTTTTTTTACCTTTCTTGTCTTTTTTGCCTTTTTTACCTTTCTTGCCCTTATTTTTCTCCTTTTTCTCTTTGACCTTTTTCTCCGTCTCGGGCGCTGTCGGCAGGTCCTCCGTCGCTACCTCTTCCGGTTTCGCTGTATCCTCAGCTGCCGGTTCGGTCGCAGCAGCAGCCGGGACCTTGGGCTTCTTCTCGTCTGTCATTGCTTTATTGATTCCTTCACGTTGATTGCGGAACACAGTATTTACTACAACGAGCGCTGCTGCAAGCGAATCTACCTATTCATCGCCAAGCGGTTCGTCCAGCCCTAGTGTCCGTTTCTAGCAAGGCCATGCCGTAGACCACCATCACCCAAGGGGGGGTTCCAGCTGAAGAATCCGTACCGTTGCGGCACGACGCATAGGGTTCTAGAATTCTCCAAAACCCAGTATCGCTTTTGA
>JAHEIO010000312.1 GCA_024639325.1 Gammaproteobacteria bacterium | reverse complement strand
CCCTGAAAATGTAGACTCATCACTACCAACGGTCAGGAAGCAATATTTGTAGCACAGACGAATCCGGGATCAGGTGTCGCAAACTCAGTATTTTCGCAGAAACGAATGTCTCAAAGGTCCGCATTGCTGACGCTGGTGAGTGATCTAGCGAACGGCAGCTGGGAGCCCAAGGCAGAAAGATGGCGATTTATCACATTCATTTTCGCTGCTCATCGCGAACCAAAGCTGTGACGTACCGATGAAAAATGGGATCAGAGTTTTTTGTTCCCCCACCGGCTCGGCCCCGCCAAAGGTACACGGCGATTCATGCTCGCTTCTACTCAGTCTATGAATGCTTCAGAGCCAAGAGCTCTGACCTGGTTTACGTGATCGCGGACAGAGAAATGTACTCTGACCCAATATCTCACTTCGGCAGCCAATCCGCACTATACTCGGGGCGAGCTGGGGCCTCTGATTCGGCCGTTTCCCGGGTTCTTGACTTGCCGGAGTTAATCACGAGATAGTCTGGCGATACTCGTCGTACCGACGATACAGGAGCGTAGATATGAATCGTCGCCTAATTTTGGGGCCAAGCTTGTCGGCTTTGTTGCTCGCTTTGTGCTCCGCGGCTTTCGCCGGCTGGAGCTTTAACGGCTCGCCATCCCCGAGTGCCTTCATCCAGACAGGCAACATGACCCTCGAACTGCAATGCGACCGGATGCGCTTCGCGCCCGCGGGTTACGAGGATGCGCAGGACATTGAGCGCAAACGAGGCCTGTCCATCCGCTTTATGAAGGACGGCTCGACTGAGGTTGGCGCTTTCCAAGCCGGGCAGGACAACGTCGATATTCGCATCGTCGACAACTATCCCGTAGAGGTCTTCTTTCGCGATTCGGCAGACTACGAGTTCGTCTTAGAACAGATTGGAAAGAACGCCGTGCTAAACCTCGCCATGGTCGATGGGGACGTCAGCTACGGTATTTTCGACCTGAAGGGATCTGGAGCGGCGATCAAATCGCTGCGCTCTGCCTGCGGACCTCGAGCACAGAGCGCGGGGGTATGGGTCGAAGCGCCCGAGGGGGTTGTCTATTGCGGTGGCGGAGCCATAAAACGCCGGATTGAGTTCAGTATCCTCGAAAAGCCGGTGGATAAATGGGACGCTAGGGTCACGATCAATGGTGAGACCACTCGCGCCATGACGGCCTACAGCTATTTCGGCAATGCCAAGCCGCCGCGCGGCTTCGTGGTTGCCCTGTTAGGCGAGGACCGGCCGGAAATTCTTGTTTTCAGGGACGGAGACGAGGACTGGCTGGAGCTTGGCGATTACACGTATCGGGCGTGCAATTGAATGACGGCGCTGAGGTCGGATGGAGACAATCCTTCGTTCGGGTTTCCTGCCGCACAGGGAGCGCCTGCGCCGCCTTGCGCGCGGCTCTGAATTCGTCGCGCCTATCAAGAGCGCCGCGGACCTGATCCGGTTTATGACATAGGAGAGCAATAAGTGAGACGTTTAATTTTCATCGCCATTTTGGCATTCATGCCGCTCGCGGCCAACGCCCTCGATCTCACCGGGCTGCCCGCAGCCCTGGCGGAAAAGGTAACCCTGGCCCAGAAAGCCTGTGCGGCGGTCGAAAACGGGGAGTTCTTTCTGCAATGGGGTGCGGTGACGCGAACGGACCTGGACGGCGATTTCTCTTACGACTGGGTTCTGGACGAAAGCGCATACGCCTGTTCCACGGCCGTCTCGCTGTACTGCTCGACGGGCGGTTGCATGTCGCACTTCCTGGTCGACGACGACGTCACCTCGTTTCGCAACCAGGGATGGACTGTGCTCACTTTCGGGCGGAACCGCGTGCTGCTGACTGATGTCCACGGCTCGAGCTGCGGTGGGAATAGCCCAACGCCCTGTTTCATCGCCCGCGCGTGGGACCCGGAAGCCAAGCGGTGGCGATCCGCTGAGGCTCGCACTGAGTAGCGAAAGATGTTGCCGGCGTGTCGCGATTAGCCTGGCGGCCGGGTCATATCCACCTTCACTCTGCGAGTGTCGGACAGTGCGGCATCCATCTGCGTGAGGTACCCGCTGCCGCGAGCGTTGCGACTCTCCAGGAACGGCCGCAGTTGGTACAGTCGCAGCTGACCGTTCACGAAGCCGAACTCGACGTCGGCGGGCGCGGGGTTGCCTTCATCGTCCGTAATCGGCGGAAAGCGCTCGGGCAGGCTGTCGGCGAATTCGATCAGCTGCCGTATCTCATCGCTTTGCAGCACCGTATCGCTGCCGCTGGCCGGCAGATAATCAAGGCCGCCCGCCGGGTTGGGCACGCGACGGGTCGTGGCCGTGGCGGTGGCCAGCACGC
>JAHEIO010000311.1 GCA_024639325.1 Gammaproteobacteria bacterium | reverse complement strand
CACTGAGGCCAAGCGCCAAACTGGCAAGCTGCTTTCCAAAATACTCGGCGGGAACGGAGGGCCAAACATTGCGAGATCCTTATCCGCCCAGGTCGGCTGCACGATCCTCCAGAAGGATGCTTCTGCTGCTCGTGCTCAGCTTAGCCGTGGGATTAACCCTTGTACGGGCGCCCGTACCGGAAGAGCAACCGGCGGCCGCGTCCCAACCTTCGACATCAAAGGCTTCTTCGGTGGATTGTTCCAACGCGGTGTCTCCGATGTCATCCAGGGAAAGAACCCGCTACAACAACGACTGACCGGCACTGAAATTGAGTCGATCATTAATCGCCCAGCTGTTGGGGTCGCGCCTCCCCCAGGGCGCGGACCCACTCCGCAGCAGCTGGGCTTCCCTACTATTTCGCGTAAAGCGTTAAGCGCGCCGGCTATGCCTAGTCGGCGAATGGTTCCACCAACACCGCCAGGAGGTCGTATGTCAATCATCGCCGCTGCGGGAATGTCAGGTTTACCCGCCGTAGTGCGCGGTGGAGCTGGCCTGGCCCGTACAGCTACAGGCCGTATTGGCCGTATTTTTCTGCCCTCTGGGGCTTCAGTTTCCAAACGCGATGCCGCTAGCTTGATTAGGCGCGTGGGATTCGATGCCGCTGCAGTTGCTTTAGGCATTACTGTAGTAGAAGCGGCAGAGCTTTTTTTACAGGAGAGTAGCCGCCGTCGACGCGGACGCGGCATCACCGCTGCTCAAGTTCGCAACGCTCGACGGACCACTTGCATGGTCGCACGCCTGGCGCGTGACCTGGGAGTGAAGGCCGCGCCAGTACGGAGGAGAAAAACATGCCGCTCGTAAGACGGGAACAATCAATCGCAGCTAACGCCACGCTCGACAATGTGGTGACTGGGAGTATCTATGAATTCCTTCCGTGGAATGCCGCTATTAACATCGGTCTCAATGGCTCGGCTACAGGACTGGTCGCAACAATTAATTCAGGATCGGACACCGTACTCGAGGAAGCGCCGGTCAACGTGTCCACCGCATTTCCTGTTATCCCAGACGACATGTTCGCCCAGGATGTCGCAGCTGGTGGCGAGCGTCTTGTTATCAAAGTACGGAATACCACTGGTGGTGCGCTCACACTGCGATCGCTGATCCAGTTTACTCCAGTCTGATGCCATTACAGCGATCAGCGCGCGGATTACCTAGCCACCTAGGGCTGTTCCTAGGTGGTACTGTCCCGCTAGAGTTTACCGGAGAAGTTCAGGCGCAGATAAGCGCCGAAGATTTCCTGAATCCGTTCGAAGTGGTGTCCGCTCAAGCAAGCATTACCGGAGTAGGCATAACCGCGGTTACTGGAACGGTTCCAGAGGGTGAAATCTGGCGAATCCGGTATATGGGTTGCAACGCAACGAACGCCGCCAGCAATATTCGCTTTCGTCCGGTAGTTTCAAACGGCACTGTGTTCTTCGGTGTCGATCAACTCGTTGGCGCACAAGCAACAGCAGGGACGACATTCTTCGGCGGCACGTTTTTTCCTATCCCGCACGTCATGCTCCCTGGTTGGCAGATTGGTTGGAACTGCGCGGTTCATACTGCCGGTACCCACGCCACCGAATCTATGATTCTCCGCCAAAGGATTGAAATTTAGTCAAATTTTTGACTACCCCCCCGTCCCTGCAAAACTTTTCTTAAGGTTTTCCAAAACTGGCCGCTAAATTGCGTTATTGACACGCGGTCCCAGCCTGCCGCCCAATCTTTTAACCCCCCCCAAGGCTGGGGGGCCGGGGGGGTTGATAAAATGTTAAGCCGCGAGGTTATCCACATGTTATCCACAAACGATCCACTACTCCTAGACATCTTCGTACTGGTCGCGGTATGCGTAGTATCCCTGCTGTCAATATTCAGCACCTGGTACGTAGTGCGCAAGGCAAACAAGGAATTGCCTACTAAAAACCACGTATCACGCCTACAGATCGATATACAGGACGCATATGGTCGCTTAGAAGACCTCTCAGAGCGTTTCACGCGGTTTCAGAAAAAGGAAGGGCTAAGGGTTGCAAGAGAGGAGAAAAAGACCCAGGCGGACCTGGTGGCAGAAGCGCAAGCCTTGCAAGCCCAAGCCACTGGTGATATAGAAAACAAAACACTTTCGCCGAAACGGGAACTGTACAAGAGGGCGTTTAGACAATGAGTCTAATTGCAACCGGAGTAGCCATAGGCGGACCCATCTTAGCCACTGAGGCCAAGCGCCAAACTGGCAAGCTGCTTTCCAAAATACTCGGCGGGAACGGAGGGCCAAACATTGCGAGATCCTTATCCGCCCAGGTCGGCTGCACGATCCTCCAGAAGGATGCT
>JAHEIO010000310.1 GCA_024639325.1 Gammaproteobacteria bacterium | reverse complement strand
CAACGATTGACCAACTGAGAGCCATCTCGAGAAGGGAACGTCACCGGAAACGCGTACCTACTTTAGTGCTGATTACGCGATGGTCTGACCGCCGTCAATGACAAGCACATGACCAGTTACGAACGAGGCGGTGTCACCGCACAGCCATACCACACCATCTGCGATATTCTGGGAGAGACCCATACGTCCCATCGGAATCAAAGCAATCAAGTCGTCCGCCAATTCCGGTCGTTGGTCCAAACCGGTCGTCATACCTGACTCGGTGAGGCCAGGAGAAATTGCGTTGATCCTGATGCCTTCGCTCGCATATTCCAAGGCAGCCGTCTTTGTCATTCCTATCACGCCATGCTTGCTGGCGGTATAGGCGAGTGTGCCTGCCTTGCCTCGAAAACCTGCCAGGGAGGAAACATTCACGATTGCTCCGCCGCCTCTCGCTTGCATGTGGGGCAGTTCATACTTCATGCACAGGTAGACGCTCTTCAAATTGATGCCGATCACCCGGTCCCACTCGGCTTCATCGAGCTCAACGGTTGAAGATGGGCGCATCGATACGCCAGCGTTGTTGATTGCACAATCCAGCCTTCCATATCTATCAACGGTGGCTTGGATCAAGTTCTCGACCTGATCTGATTGGGATACGTCACACGGGGAGAAGTGAGCTTCCCCATTGGACTCCTGAATCATTCGAACGGTTTCTTGACCTCCTTGGGTATCTATGTCAGAAACCATCACACTTGCTCCCTCTTGCGCCAACGCCAAAGCCGAATAACGGCCAATACCTGAACCGGCGCCAGTCACAACTGCAGTTTTGCCTTCAAATCTCGTGCTCATATTTCCTTCCCTCATGTGCTCTAACCACGACCAGGAATCCGAGAGTATAGGCGGAATAAAGAGCATACCGAAAGTAGGTCTGTCGGTGAACGAAGCGGGGAAAGACGAGATTTGGAGCGGATTTCCCGGATCGGCTGACAGTCCAGTGATCGAAAGATGCAGCATTGGTGGTGCAAAGGCCGAGATATTCATACGTCTTCAGTGCAGCGCACAAAGAATGCCGCGGCGGCGCCCTGAAAGGGTAGCGCTCTGGCGTAGGTGATCGCTTAAGTTCGCTATTCGGAGGTAGTGACAGGCGGCGCTCGCGGCGTATGGAGGTTCGCACCGGCACGTTCGCGGCGGTCGATGTGTGCAAGAATCTTCTCGATGACCGCCGGGCGCTCGATACTGGCGACGATCCGCACCGCGCCGCCGCAGTGCTCGCAAGTCTCAATGTCGACAAGGTGCATTGATGCGAAGCATCAAGAGATGGTGCCCTGGGGTATCCGGAACACGCGCTTGAGGCGGCGCGCCCAAGTCATCGCGGTATGAGGTCTGGCATCAGATCGGTTGCCATCGGCAGGCTTGCGACGGCCGCGTCCGGCCGGCGTGATCAGGGCTCGCCAGCGGCTGTTGGGTGCAAAGATTCCGTGGTATCGCGTCAGATTGACTCGCGGCCGCGGCACTAGCGCCGCGAGTCGGGCAATGAAATCCAACGGCTCGAAAATAACGTGCGTGGTGCCATCCCGCCAGGGAGTCTTTAGCGAGTAGCGAATATGCCCACTGCCGGTAACGGACAGTCGCGGCTCGGCCACCGCCGGTCGGGTAACATAGCGACACAGCCGCTCGAGTTTATCGCGCGACCTCCTGGATCTCGGCGTGCTCGGTTACACGGTCCTGAGTTGCCGCGACCTGGGGACAGCTCTACAACTCATCGCCAAGTATCACCGTCTAACGTCCGGCACATTCGAACTGACGGTGACGAATGACGGCACGTGGACGACTGTCCGTCAATGGGTGAAACCGCAGCAAATCCGTCACCGAGTCGTCATCGACGAGGAGCACGTCACGGGCATCTGGCGCGTCATTGCTTCGCTGATGCCGGACGAATGGGCCACGACTGATATGCATGTCCAATGGCGCAACAGGGGCGCGCTTGATCGGCTGCCTCTCCTAAATCAAAGCATTAAATCAGCAGTAGGAATGAATCGCCTCCAATCCCGCAGTCAGTTGCCAGCCTGTCTTTGTAGTCAATGGTCGCGAGATCTGTACGATTCCTCTACCACTCGACCGTGACTCGTCACACCGTCAGACTGTAGAATCTCCGGAAGCCAAGCATCCTGCGGGTGTAGTTCAACGGTAGAACATCAGCTTCCCAAGACGCCAGCACAGGTACCGGATTTATTTATTCCCTGAAATAAATCCGGTACCTTTTTTGTACTAGAAGCCTGCAATGCGTTCGATCGTCCAGAAAGCGGCCATGGTGCCGATGCCATAGACCGGGACACGCCAGGCCCATTCGGGCCAGTCGACTT
>JAHEIO010000120.1 GCA_024639325.1 Gammaproteobacteria bacterium | reverse complement strand
AGAAAAACTGCGCCAGAGCCATCAGCGCCAGCATCGTCAGCAACACCACGGTCAGCGTTGCGGCATAACTGGTGTCGAAGTAGGAAAACGCATTTTCGTAGATATAGTAGAGCAGCAGGTTACTGGCGTTGTCGGGCCCGCCCTTGGTCAACACGAACAGGTGGTCGACCAGCTTGAACGAATTCAATACCGCGTTGACCAGCACGAAAAGCGTGGTCGGCATCAACAGTGGAAACACGACGCGGCGGAAATAGTACCAGCGAGACGCGCCTTCCAGTTTCGCTGCTTCCTCCAGTTCGGGCGGCAGATGCTGCAGGGCGGCTAGGTAGAAAATCATAAAAAACCCGGCCTCTTTCCAGACGGTCATGATGATGATAGCCCCCAGCACAGTGCTGGGATCGCCTAGCCAGTTATGCCCGGAAAAGCCGAACCAGCCGAGCACCTGATCGATCAGACCAATATCCGGCGAATAGAAGAACAGCCAGATATTGGCCACCGCGATCATCGGTAGGATGGTCGGCGTGAAATAGGCGAGGCGCAGGAAAGAGCGACCGGGTAACGCCTTGTTGACCAGCAGTGCCATGGCGATGGCCAGACCTATTGATGCGGGTATGGTGCCCGCGGCAAACCAGAGATTGTTGACAAGCACCTTCCAGAAAATGGGATCCTCCATCATCAACTCGTAATTCTGGATGCCCACGAATCGGGAAGGGCGCACCGACGTTCCCTTGGAGAACGTGCTCTCGAGAAACGTCGCTATGGTCGGGTAATGGGTGAAGGCGATCAGAAGGATCGCCGCCGGGGTTAGCAGCAGCCATCCATAGACGTGGCGCATGATGTGGGACGACGGCTGCATACGGTTGTATACCTCGAGCGGGATAATATCCGGTGACGGCCCGACTAGGCGCCGTCACCGGAGATCGGGCTAGCGGTACGCCCTGAGCAGGCGGTCGGCCGTGCTCTGGGCTTCTTTCAAAGCCTCCGCAGGGGTTTTCGCATCGGTCAGCGCGGCCTGAATCGCATCGTCCAGCGCCTTGCGCACACGGCCGGTTTCATAGGTGGACAATTCCGCCGTGGCGAACTCCAACTGATCGCGGGCCACCGCAGCGTACGGGAATCCCTCGACGTATTCCTGCAATTTCTGGGTTTCGTAGGCAGCCGGTGTGACCCCCATGTAACCGGTCTTCATCGACCATTCAGCCGCCCGCTCGGGGCTGGTCATGAACTTAATCAGTTTCAGCGCGGCGGCCCGCTCCTCCGGGCTGGTTTTCTTGAAGATGTAGAAATTGCCCCCGCCGGTCGGCGTACCGCGACGCTTGCTGGCGGGCAGCATGGCGACGCCAAAGTCGAAGTTTGCGTTTTTCTTGACGATCGTCAGGTTGCCGGTGGAGTGCCACATGATCGCGGTTTTGCCCTCAAGGAAATTCTGGCGCAGCGTACCCCATTCGATCGTACCTTGCGGCATGACCTTGTGCTTGGAACCGAGATCCTTCCAGAATTCCAGCGCGCCGACGGTCGCGGGCGCGTCGAAGTAGGTGGTATTACCAGCATCGTTCATCAGCACCTGGTCGTTCTGCATGGTCAGCGCGCCGAACATCCAGTAGGGGTAGCCGGTGGATGGAATCATCACGCCCCACTGCGAACCATCGGCCTTGGTCAGTTTTTTGCCTGCGGCCGCCAGCTCGTCCCAGGTCGCAGGCGGATTTTCCGGGTCCAGGCCCGCCGCGCGGAAGGCATCCTTGTTGTAGTACATGACGATGGTAGAGCGCTGGAACGGAATACCCCAGGTTTTTCCCCCGGTGCGGCCGTTCTGCATCAGGGTCGGATAGAACGAATCCAGCCAGGCCCGGTCGTCGTCGGTGGTGACGATGTCGTCGAAGGCGACGATGGCGTCTTGCTCAATCAGCTCGTAGATGTCGATAGAAAACATCACCGACAACTGCGCGGGCTCGCCGCTTTTCAATGCCGCCAGGGCCTTGATCCGCGCGTCGTTGTAATTACCGGCATAGATGGCATTGACCTTGATATCCGGGTTCTCTTTCATGAAATTGGCGATGATCCCGTCAACCACCTGGGTCAACGGACCACCTACCGCAACGGGATAGTACATGGTCAGTTCGGTACTGGCCTGTGCCACGAACGCGACGGCGCTAATACATGCTGCCATAGCAAGTCTGGTTAACGTCTTACTCATCTTTGCAAACATCTCTTTGTTCCTCCTCTTGGGGTTTCTAATAAAGAGACCGGAATTCCTCCGGTGCTCATAGTTCCCCAGCATGGGGCAAATGCCCGAGCCGGGTGATGCAGTAGACTATCCATCGTTCAATCGAATCCCGTTCTCGTCGAACAGGTGCACGTCATCCCGGCTCCAATCGATATGGAGGCGGTCACCCGGGACGGCCTCGGCACGGCCGTTGACCCGCGCCATTATGGTGTTGTCATGGTGCAGCAGGCGTAGAACGGTCTCGGCGCCCATATAATCGACGGCCGATACTTCCACTGTCAGGCCTGAGTCGGCGAGACGGACTTTCTCGGGCCGAATGCCCATAAGGTAGCCGCCGTTTGGCACGGCAGCCTGGCTATCGAGTTCGGCGATCGGCAGTACGTTCATCGGTGGGGTACCCAGGAACTGGGCGGCAAAATCTGTCGACGGTTGATCGTAAAGCTCTGCCGGCGCGCCGATTTGCACGATCTTGCCGTCCTTGAGCAGGACCACCTGATCGGCCATGGACATGGCCTCGGTCTGATCGTGGGTCACGTAGACCATGGTCAGGTTCAGGCTGCGTTGCAGGCGTTGAATTTCGTCACGCATCTCTGCGCGCAGCTTGGCATCCAGGTTGGATAGGGGTTCGTCCATCAGGCATACCGGTTGCTTGGCGACGATGGTCCGCGCCAGCGCCACTCGCTGGCGCTGGCCGCCGGAGAGCTGGGCCGGTTTACGCTCGAGAAGCTTTTCAAGACCCACCATCAGCGCCGCATCGGCCAGACGCGATTCCCGCTCCTTTGCGTCGACGCGGCGTACCTTCAGACCGAAAAGAATGTTTTCGCGGACGTCGAGATGCGGAAACAGTGCGTAGGACTGAAACACCATGGACACGCCGCGTTTTGCCGGATCGAGGAAAGTGACGTCCCCGCCACCGATGTGAACATTACCGGAGTCGACCGCTTCGAGGCCGGCGATCATCCGCAGTATGGTAGATTTACCGCAACCGGACGGACCCAGCAAGACCGTCAGAGTGCCCTCGTGTGCGGTGAACGAAACGTCGTCGACCGCCCGCATCGCGCCCCATTCTTTCACGAAGTGATTGATGTTGATGCCCGTCATTCAGTTTTATCCTTGCCGCAAATAACTAATTGACTACCTGATTTTTCCAGAATCTTCACGATATTGTCAGGCGGCTGAGTATCACAGAAAACCTTTGTCGCCTCGCCGATCTGGCCGCCCCTGACGTGGGCGGTACGGCCAAATTTACTGTGGTCCAGGACTAGAATCGTTGCCCGGCTGTTTTCATGAATCAGCCGCCGCGCACGGACTTCCTCCTCGTAGAAGTCGAGCAAGGTGCCGCGCTCGCCGACACCGGCAACACCGTAGATTCCGAAGTCAAATATGTAAGACGACATGAAGGTTTCCATGCCAGGCCCGAGGATGTCATTGTCGCTGTTGCGAACCCGACCACCAGCAATGTTGACTTCGAACGTCGAATTGGTGCAGGCCAACATGGCGATGTTGAGATTGTTGGTGAAGATACGCAGCCCGTGATGCTGAAGCAATGCGCTTGCGACGACTTCGGGTGTCGTTCCGATGCTGAATGCTACCGAGGCGTTGTCGGGAATGTGCCTGGCGACTTCGCGGGCAATCGCCTGTTTCGCGCCGCGGGCCAGGATCTGGCGAGATCCGTATGCCAGATTACCGGCTTCGGCGGGTCTTTCGATGCCCCCGTGACGACGGCGAGCCAGCCCGTAATCGCAAAGCGCAGTTAAGTCGCGGCGTATGGTTTGTGTGGTCACGTTAAACTGCTCGGCCAACGCTTCGACGGCCAGAAATCCTCCCTGGCGGAGCAGTTCGGTTATTTCAACCTGGCGTTCCGAAAGATCCATCACCCCGTCCTGTTCCTCCTAACGACAACTGACGTACGCCACAATATGTGCGAATGAACATAAATAAATGCTCGTTTGAAAGGTCAATGGAGTATATATACGCTCAAATAGATATTCAAATGAATATTATTTACGAACACGCCAGTCAGATGGACTGAACCGTATGTAATCACCAACAGATGAAAGGTGGTATGCGATACGCAAACAATTCTGCAGGGTATGCGGCTTGCAAACGCTCAAGATGCAGCAAATCTTACAGTCGAGGCGTTGGAATCCCAACTTCGGGTATTTTTATACCTGGTTTGGCAGCAGAATGGGCCTTTGGCAAATCGGCGCTCCATCAAATGTGTTCAATGATGGGATAAGTCAATAACAGACCATCCTTTATCTGTCAGAAAGCATGCGACCACTCCGATAGCACCATTGTTCGGGCATAACAATGCGATGACCCATAAGTTTCGAACCCGTATTGTAAGTGCTGCTACGCAGCGCCTCCTCCGTGCAACGGCCGCTTACTGACATACTCCAGTCCACCATTCACAGATAAGGTTGGTGAGATATTGTTGAGGCGCATGAGGCAGCAGTCGGCCATAAACCGTCAGTCGAGGCGTCTCAAAATTCCGGTTGTTGTAGTAACATATTTCTGATTTGGTCCTTTTTGGGTCACCAATGGAACAGATGCGTCGTTCTAGTAAACTGGCCGTCATCCTGCACGCGGACGTTGTGGGCTCGACAACGCTGGTACAGCTGGATGAGGACTTAGCACACGAGCGAATCCAAGATACCTTTCGGCGTTTCGGCGACACGATCACCAAATACCAGGGTCGTGTACGTGAACTGCGGGGCGATGCGTTATTGGCCGAGTTCGAGCGCGCCTCCGATGCTGTTACAGCGTCTTTAGCCTTTCAAGCCGAACAGGTGGAGCTGATTGCCCAACTCAATGACACCATTCTGCCCATGGTGCGGGTAGGCAATGCGATGGGTGAGGTCATTGTTGCAGACAATACGGTGACCGGCGCGGGTGTGGTATTGGCACAAAGAGTGGAGCAGCTGGCGGAGCCTGGTGGCGTATGTATAACCGGGGCGATTCATGAAGCGTTGCCGACGCGAATGCCTTTCGATCAGGAGGACCTCGGCGAACAAGAACTTAAAGGGTTTGATGAGAGGGTTCGTATCTATCGGGTCGAATTGAAAGCGGGTGAATCGATTCCGCCTCCGCAAGAGAGCGGTCAAGACGAAGCGTCATCAAAGAGACGGAGACTGATTGCGTTCGTTGCCGCTATTGCAGTAGTCGTTGCAGGGGGAGCAGCTTACTGGTTTAAGCCCTGGGAACAGCGAGAGGAAACGGCATCTGTAGAGCGCATGGCATTTCCGCTCCCCGACAAACCCTCGATCGCCGTATTGCCGTTTAACAATATGAGCGACGACCGGTCTCAAGAATATTTTAGCGACGGCATCACCGAAGACATTATAACCGACCTCTCCAAGATCTCCGGACTGTTTGTCATCGCCCGCAATTCTACCTTCCAGTACAAGCGAATGCCGGTCGACATCAAGGGCGTCGCCAGGGAGTTGGGCGTGCGGTACATCCTGGAGGGCAGCGTGCGCAAGGCGCGGGATCAGGTACGTATCAATGCGCAGTTGATCGACGCCACCACCGGCGGCCATGTGTGGGCCGACCGATACGACGGTCGGGTGGACAACATCTTTGAGTTACAGGACAAGGTCACGCGCAGGATCATTGCGGCCCTTTCCGTGCAGTTGACCGCTGGGGAAAGGGAGGAGGTCACACGCCAGGAGACCGGGAGTACTGACGCATACGATGCGTTTCTGCGCGGTTGGGAACACTACCTGCGGCAAACACCGCAGGACTTTGCCAAGGCGGTCGCCCATTTCAATAGAGCGCTAGAGCTGGATCGCGCGTATGGGCGGGCGTATGCAGCGCTTGCGGCCACGTATTGGGAAGTATGGAAGCGATTCTGGCATCAAGACCTGGGGCTGCCTCTGGCTCAGCACGAGCCGCGTTATCGGGCAGAGCAATTTCTTGTAGAGGCGATGGAGAATCCCACGCCGCTGGCCCACCAAGTCGCCAGCGCTATGCTCTTGCACCAGCAGCAGTACGAGGATGCCATTGCCGAAGCGCGGCGCGCTATCGCACTCGATTCGAATGATGCGGACAGCTATATCGCGCTGGCCGCTGCGCTCACTCTCTCGGGTGGGGCCGACGAGGCGCTTGAGTGGATCGAACGCGCCATGCGGCTCAATCCGCACTATCCGGGGTACTACCTGTATCAGCTCGGATTGGCGCAGTTCAATAGGGGGACCTTCGATGAGGCTGCGATTTCTCTGGAAAAGGCCACGGCGATCAACCCCGATGATCGGTGGTCACAGCGGTTGTTGATTGCGACCTATGGTTCCCTCGATCGCAACGAGGATGCCGCACGTGTTCTCGAAGCGGTTGAGCAGCGAGGTAGCCGCGGCTGGTTGAACGCGATCGATCCTCTCACAGTCACGAGCAGCGCGTTTTGGCTTCCCTTCAAGGAACCGGAGGATGCGGAGCGTCTTGCTCAAGGACTCCGCAAAGCCGGTGTACCCGATTGACGCACCGTGTGACTCAGAACCGTGTTGCTTGGCCGGGTTTCACGTCGAGCACTTCGATCGGCGCGTCCCCAAGGGCCGCCTTGAACTCCGCCGGTGTACGATTAATGACGGGGATGGTCCCGTAGTGGATCGGTATCACACTCTTAGGCTTGATCAGTTCACGCACGGCGTAGGCCGCACGCTCCGGGTCCATGGTGAAGTGCCCGCCAATGCAGACCAAAGCCAAGTCAGGCGCATAGAATTTGTGGATTAATGCCATATCGCCGAAGACATGGGTGTCACCGGAGTGGTATATCTTGAATCCGTTCTCCAATTCGATGACGTAGCCAACTGCGGCGCCGCCTTCGATGTCAATCGGTCCTCCAGATTCCGGGTTATAGAGCCCCAGAGTCCGGAGACCGGCCGAGGAACTGTGTTCGGCCGGTACCATGTGAATTTTGATACCGCGACCGAGCGGCGCCACCGTTCCCCCTTTATTCATTGCGATCGACTTCGAGGCATCGATGACCCCGAGTGCACCCAAGTTGCGTATCAACTCCCAGACGCCGACAACCGTTGCGCCCGATAACTGTGCCAACTCGCCTAGATCCCGGATGTGATCGTTGTGCCCATGAGTGACCAAGATTAGATCCACCTTGCCAAGCGCTTTCAGATCCTTGTACTTCAGCGGTGTCTTAGGATTCTTCTTCAGGAAAGGATCAATGACGATCACCTTTCCATTCACGCTGGTGATACGAGTCGTTGCATGACCCAACCAAAGCACTTCGATCTGAGCAGCCATGACAGGCCCTGAAAAGAAGAAGAGAGCCAAGGCGCTTGCAATAAGTAACTGGCGAATTAGTACCATTGCTGCCTCCTCTGGCGTTTGGCCAGCTTATTGATTCCCTAAACCAGGTAGCGAATTGTGACGCATACAACGTCTGTCGAGAAGCGCTGTGAGCCTAATTAGAACACACCTACACAATAAGGCACGATGTTAGCTTGTATGTCTATACCGGACGCGCATTTGCTGCTACTCAAAAGGTTGATCGGGTCCGGCCTATTTGACCAATGCCGATGTTCCCTGTCCTCGACTGGCGGCTGTCACCGCCATAGCGGACCGAGCAAACAGGCGCTAGGCGCGTACCTTCCGCAGCACCTCATCAGGCGGGACCCGGTAGAGTCGAGATGTGGCGCGATGGTGTTAGGTCCAGCCTGCTGTTGCCTCCCCTTTCGTCTGGCGGTGCCTCAATAGTTGAACCCTAACTCCGTTTCCACACCCCGCTCATCAAACTGGACATGCATCCCCGCATCCAGCTTTCGAACAAAACATCACGCCTTCACCCACGGCACATCGAACCCCAAGCGCGACAGACGAACGAGACCCAGAGTCTCGTAGAGGCACGAGTCGGAATAGTCCTTGTACCCGCTGCGTATGACCTTGTGCTTGTTGCGCAACCACCGACGCAAACGTTTCAAGACCATGCAGCTCGCGCCCGATGAGTTTATCCGTCGCTTCCTGATCCATATCCTGCCTCCCGGGTTCCATCGCATCCGACACTTCGGCTTATTCGCCAATCATCTACGTACACAAAATTTACAATCGATCCGCCAACTTCTTAGTGAACATAACGCTAAAACTCCTGCCCCACGCAAAGCAGAACCAACACAACCAGAAAATAAACCACCTACCTTCATCTGTCACGCTTGCGCCACACCCCTGGTCATCATCGAAACATTCAAACGCCCTTACACCCCCGAGGACCTCCCCGTTGAACCATCGGTTCATTCATCAGACTCATCAATCACGTCTCCTGAAATGGGATATCGGAAAACTATCGCCATCACACCAAATTATCGTCACAGGACCACTCAACCAATGCAAACTATTGGCGTCAACAACAAAAACTAAGTGCAATCTCAGCACGTCATATCAATATAAAGCTTCCTTTCCAACACAATCGTATCCATCAATCTCTACTTCCCCCATA
>JAHEIO010000309.1 GCA_024639325.1 Gammaproteobacteria bacterium | reverse complement strand
CCGGTTTTCTCGTGAGTACCGCTTCGTGCCGGCGACAAACGTCGCACTTACGGCACGATCATCGCCCAGGGTCAGGAACACGAACAGCATCTCCTCGATGTCCTGGACAAACTGCATACGGTGTTCGAGCAGCGGCGTGGCCTTCGGATCCAGCACCACCAGGTCCGCATCCTTGCCTTTGGACAGGCTGCCGATCCTGTCGTCCAGGTACAGCGCCCGGGCCGCGCCCAGCGTGGCCAGGTAGAATGCACACGTTGCGTTCAGTGAGTACCCGTTCAGCTGCGCCACCTTGTAGGCCTCGTTCATCGTTGCGAGCAGAGAAAAACTGGTTCCCGCGCCCAGATCGGTAGCCAACCCGACTCGCACCGGCCGGCCGGGGTCCACCGCCCTGCGGATATCGAACAATCCGCTGCCAAGGAACAGGTTCGAAGTCGGGCAATGCGCGAGAGCCGTTCCAGTGTCATGGAGCACCGAAAGCTCGCCGTCGGACAGGTGTATGCCGTGGCCGTAGATGCTTCTCGGTCCGAGCAGGCCGTGGTGCCGGTAGACATCCACGTAGTTCGATCTCCCCGGATGCATGTCAATTACCCGGTGCACCTCTTCGGCGTTTTCCGACAGGTGGCTCTGCAAATAGGTACCGGGATGTTCACTCCACAGCGCGCCAACCGCATCCAGCTGTCCGGGGCTGCTTGTCGCGGCAAACCTCGGGGTCAACGCATAGAGCTGCCGCCCCCTCCCGTGCCAGCGCTGGATGAGCAGTTTGCTCTGATCGTATGCCGACTGGGGGGTATCGGTAAGCGCCGCCGGGGCGTTTCGGTCCATTAGCACCTTGCCGGCGATGTTGCACATATTAAGTTTTTCCGACTCTTCGAAGAACACCTGTACGGACTCCGGGAATACGGTACAGAACACCGCGCTTGTCGTGGTCCCGGCCCTCAGGCACTCGCGCAGGAACACTTTTGCCGCGCCGCGCGCGTAAGCGGCATCACTGAATTTTTGCTCCGCCACGAACGTGTACTCTTTCAGCCAGTCCATAAGCCGCTTTCCACCGGCCCCGACGATCTCTACCTGAGGATAGTGGACGTGGCAGTCGATGAATCCGGGTAGGATCAGTGAACCGCTACAGTCGTCCACATAAACTTCACTGGTCAACCCAGGCTCGATATCGGCAGCGGGCCCGAGATCGCAGATCTTTCCTTCCTGCATGACGACCATGCCGTCGTCGATATAGTCGACACAATCCTGGGTAGGATTCACGAACGGATCATCGCTGAAGCTGAGGATGGAGCCCCTGACGGCGCATTTATTCATCGCATCGGAAGACGCATCTACGCGGGCGTCATTTTTGCTGCGATTGGGCGATGTAGGTGCCGACCAGGCGAGCCACCAGGATGGTCAGATACAGCTGGCCAATAATGGCTTCGACGTAGGCGAGCACTTTCGCATAGTGGGCCGCAGGGGTGATGTCGCCATAGCCCAGCGTAGTCAGGGTAACGAAGCTGTAGTAGCTCATGGAACGGGCGACTTTGTCATAGTCACCCGTGATTTCGATGCCGTTGAATGTGTTTGGATCGGCCAGTGCGAACGCCTGGAACAACTCGCCAAAGCCGCTGCCTATCAGCAGATAAATGCTGACCGCGCCGTAGATCAGGTCCATGTCCACCCTGGACCGCGTGAAGAATATGTGTTTCATCATGACGACGGCCACGAACCAGAAGAATGCGGCGCCCCACGCACCGCTCCAGACTCTCAATTCGCGCGTGTCTATCGCCGCCGACAGCCAGTAACTGCCAACGAAGATGACGCCAAGAACGATGGCGATCCACATAATGAGCGGTCTTTTCAGCGTGACGCTGACACCGCCGTACAGGGCCAGAACGAGAAACGCTCCGAGCAGGAAATTGGCGCCACGGTATTCGGCTATCAGCGGATAAATCAGTATGAGCGCCACCTGGGTGATCAGCAAACGCTGGAAAGGGCGGCTTGGATCAAGCTTCATTGCAAAAACCGGGTAATGTCCAACGGAAGCAGGGTGTTTTCATTTCGAGTACTTTCAGTCCAGTATAAATCGTGCGCGCGTCAATAGGTGAGTATACTGTTCCGGTCGCCGGGAATCCGAGTCGTGAGTAAACTGAAATTATGTTGGAAATTTGGACGAGCCTGATTCCCATCCTGCTGGCGGACATCCTGAATCCGGTGCTGTTCGCGTTCATGGTCTATGCCGCAGGATCGGATCGACCGGTGCTGAACAGTTCGATCATGCTCGTCGGACACACGGCGGCCTATCTTGGTGTTGGGATCGCACTTTCATTCGGCATGGAGGGAATCTCCGAACGCCTGGCAAATCCCAAGCAAATCGA
>JAHEIO010000308.1 GCA_024639325.1 Gammaproteobacteria bacterium | reverse complement strand
CCGTAGGAGCCGAATGTAGAGAGAACCACCCGCTTCATGGTCTACCACCGGGAATGCCTGCACGCCGGTCAGGCGGGTTCACGTTACGCCGGCGTCTGCGGGCGTAACGTGAACCCGTCCGGCGCGTCGAACCGCGGTCCGAAAGACACCAGGGCCGTTTGTCTGCAGTGCGGGTCAGGGGAAATCCGCTGATACCAGCGCCGTTCGTAGCGAGGTTACTTGGCGACACTGGAATGGGCGAGCCTGGGCGTTTGGTTACAGTGCGATTTTGTCCGGCGAACGTGGCCGGCACGCGAACGAAGGCAGAAGCGCCGGCGACAATTCGATCACGAGTTTGCTGCGAAACAACGATTTTAAGGATCAGGTCGGCGTCTTACTGATCTATGTATCGAGCGCGAAGCGTTCCCGAAGGAACCGCGCAATACCTTCCTCGTCGTGGTGCCCGATTACCGCCGTTGCGACGGACTTGACGATGTCACTGGCATTGGCCGGGGCATAGCTTTCGTCGGCAGCCTGGAACATGCTGAGGTCGTTGTCGCTGTCGCCGAAACAGATGACGCGTTCCAGTCCGAGCATCTCCTTCATTTTCTGGACAGCGCCCCCCTTATTGGCGTCGCTGTGGTGAATGTCGATCCAGCGCCATCGCAAGCCTTCCGTGGCGATACCGGAGTAGGCGACGAGGCGCGGCTGATCCTCGACGCTCCGGAAAACGGCGTCGATGGCTTCGCTGGGACCAATGGCACTGACGTGTGTGATGATGGCACCGTTGGGCAGATCGTCAAGGAGGCGTGCAATGACGTTCTCTTCGATGACCCATTGGATAATGAGCTCACGCTCAACTTCCGACTGCAACGAAGGATGATAGACGGTACTGACTTCGTCCTCGTCCAGCGTAAAGACAAAGGGCGTAACACGCTGTCTGAGACAGGCGTGAATAACGCTGTCGAGCTCGGCTGACGCCAGCACGGCGCCGCTCGACAGGCGCTGTTGTTCGGGGTGCCAGATCATGACGCCGTTCTTAAAGGCCTGCGGGAGTTCGAAGCGATGCCCCTCGAGAATGGCTCGTGCCCCATGCAGCGTGCGGCCTGTCGCAACGGTGTAGGCGATCTCGCGCTCGGAGAGGAGCCTGAGCGTTTCGCTAGTGTAGATAGAGATTGCCGACTCTCGATTCAGCAGGGTTCCGTCGAGGTCGAAAACGATTAACTCCATATAGCCTTGGCGTTGCGGAAAGTTGAAGAATGCTCGCCCGCATTTCTCATCAGGATCCCGAGCGATTGCGCAGGACAGGTGCCGATCAACGCCGGGCTGAAAAAATCGCCAGGAGCGATTTTTCCCGGCAGCCACGAAGGGGTGAGGTGCGGGGTCAAAACTAGGAGGCGGCGCGATCGCCCGGGGTTTGATCGAGATACTGCAGCGCTTCGGTGGAAAAAGCCTTGGGCTCGATGCCCAGCTTCTTGAGTTCGTCCGGCGCGCAGACATTCCCCTCTAAAAGCATGCGAATCTGGTCCCGCGTAATCGGGAAGTGTTCGAACCGATCGAGTAACGCGGCGGCGGCCGTCACGCCCAGCGCCGGCACTGGCAACATCAGCTTCGTTCGCCCCTTGACCTCGGCCAGGCGTGTCAGGATCTCTCGCCAGCTCAAGGTTTCGGGTCCACCGAGGTGCAAGATTTGCCCAATTGTTTGCGGGTCCTGCAGCGCTTTGACGAACACCGCAGCGACATCGTTAACGTGGACCGGCGACATGCGGAACTGACCGGCATCCAGCGGGAGCAGCCCAGCATGAAAGAGCGGTGCAGGCAGCGGCGAATCGATGATTTCCGTGCTCAGCTGAGTGGCGAATTCCATCCGCCCGCGAGGGTTTCCGAACAGCACGGAGGGCCGGAAAATCGTCCAGTCAAGATCGAGATTTTGCAGGTACCTTTCCGCGCGTAATTTGGTCCGTTGGTAGCCCGTGCCGTCCGCTTTCACTCCGTTGGCGCTCATCAGCAGGAATCGTCGCACTCCGGCAACAGTCGCAGCATCCATCGTCCGGCAGGCCCCTTCTACGTGCAGCCTTTCGTAGGTAATGCCGCGGCTCGGAGACTCGCGCAGGATCCCAATATTGTAAATTAGCCCATCACAGTCTTCGACGACCCGTCGGACAGCGTTGCCGTCGCCAATCTCGCCTATCACAATTGTGCACCGATCGCGCTGGTCGATCCGTTGCTCGCTGCCCTCCCGTACCAAGAGAACCGGGTGAAAATCGTTGGCGATCAGTGCGTCAACCATGTAGCTGCCGACGAAACCCGTACCGCCAAACAAGCCGATTCGTTGCGGCGGACTCTTCCGCTCAGTCTCATTTGTCATAAAAACCTCGTCACTTCAAGTGATCGCTCTCGCGGTCAG
>JAHEIO010000045.1:8163-30449 GCA_024639325.1 Gammaproteobacteria bacterium | reverse complement strand
GAACTGCGCGAATGACACCCGCGGAACGCCGAACATAAAGCGAGGTCGACATGTCTGAAAGCTCAAAGAAACTGAGGAAGTCTCTAGATTTCTACCACAGCGCCACACAGCTCCGATTCGACACCTGGCACCGGCTCGAGCATTACGCGGGCCAGCTCAACGACCGCTCGGCCCGTAAAGCCGATATTGCGCGTTTTCGCAAAGCCGCGCGCGAGGCGATGACGATACTAGAGACCATTGAGTACTACACGGCCTTTCCATCCCGCAACGACTTCCGCACATTGTGGAAAATCTTTGAGCGGGAGGACTATACCACCATGGCGCGCGTGGTCGAGCGCCTGGTCCGGGCCATTTCCAGCCATTCATACCGGCGCAACACGTTCAACTCGGTAGGCGAGATGGCTGAAGGAGACGATTCGGCTGTGGAAGGTGCGGAAGACGGGGTCGAACAGGACGCCGGGCTGGCGAAACCCTATTTCGAAGTATTGTTCGTCGAGCACATGACACCCGCCGAAGAAAACACATTGCGCGCCGGCCTGCGCGAGATGCGGCGCCCGGAGGACCGATTCATTTACGAGGTGATCTCGGTTCCGACGTTCGAAGACGCCCTGATCGCCGTGCTGTTCAACTACAACATACAGGCATGCGTTATTCGCTACGGGTTTTCTTTCCGCTCCCAAAATCATTTGGAAATTTTACAGCGCTACCTTGTCGGTATTGACGAATCCGAGGCGGAAGAGCAGCCCGACACGGACCGGGGGCCCATGCTCGGAGAGATGATGGCGGAATTGCGACCGGAGTTGGACCTTTACCTGGTTACCGACATCGCGGTCGAAGAAATGGCCGGCACCGCGGACAAGTTCAGACGAATCTTCTATCGTCAGGAAGACTACCTGGAGCTCCACCTGGCGATTCTGAGCGGCATTGGGTCGCGCTACGAAACACCGTTTTTCAGCGCGCTGAAGGACTATAGCCGAAAGCCGACCGGCGTATTTCATGCTATGCCGATTTCCCGGGGTAAATCGCTGACCAAGTCGAAATGGATTCGCGACATGATGCAGTTTTACGGTATGAACGTCTTTCTCGCCGAGACGTCGGCCACGTCGGGCGGTCTCGATTCACTGCTGCAGCCCCACGGCCCGCTGAAGAAGGCCCAGGAACTGGCGGCGCGTGCCTTCGGCGCGCGCAGGACCTACTTCTCCACCAACGGTACATCCACGTCGAACAAAATCGTGGTCCAGGCGCTGATCAAGCCGGGGGACATAGTCCTGGTGGACCGCGATTGCCACAAGTCCCACCACTACGGACTGGTACTGGCCGGTGCACGGGTGTCGTATCTCGATTCTTATCCGCTCGACGAGTTCTCCATGTACGGAGCGGTGCCGATCGCGGAGATCAAACGGCGTCTTTTACAGTACAAAAGATCCGGTCTGCTCGAGCGCGTCAAGCTGCTCCTTCTCACCAACTGCACCTTCGACGGTGTGGTGTACAACGTCGAACGGGTTATGGAGGAATGCCTCGCTATCAAACCCGACCTGATATTCCTGTGGGACGAGGCATGGTTTGCGTTCGCCGGCTTCCATCCGACTTATCGCAGGCGCACCGCTATGTTTTGCGCGCGCACCTTGATGCAGCGCTATCGCAGCGAAAAATACAGGAAAGCCTACGCAAACTATGCGAAAACGCAGAAAAAGTTGGAGTCGAAAGACGACGACGAGGCGTGGATCGAAACCCGACTGATGCCGGACCCAGACCAAGTCAGGATACGGGTCTACGCCACGCAATCGACGCACAAAACACTCACGTCCCTGCGGCAGGGTTCGATGATTCACGTATACGATCAGGACTTCAGGCACAAGTCGGAGGAATCCTTTTCCGAGGCGTTCATGACCCACACGTCGACGTCTCCCAATTATCAGGTGCTCGCATCCCTGGACATCGGGCGCCGCCAGGTGGAGCTCGAAGGCTACGAGCTGGTGCAAAAACAGTTGGATCTAGCCATGGCCCTGCGCGAGCGTATTACCACCCACCCCGTACTGAGCCGTCATTTTCGAGTGCTCGTCGCCAGCGATCTCGTGCCGAAAGAACATCGGCCTTCCGGCATCGATTCGTATTTCAATACGGACACCGGGTGGAGGAATCCCAACATGGAGGAAGCGTGGGCAAAAGACGACTTTGCCCTCGATCCAACCCGAATAACCTTATATATCGGCAAAACGGGGATAGACGGGGATACCTTCAAGAATCGATACCTGATGGATAAATACGGTATTCAAATCAATAAGACCTCTCGTAACACCGTGCTGTTTATGACTAATATCGGCACCACCCGCAGCTCCGTTGCCTACCTCGTCGGCGTGCTGGTGAAAATCGCCGCTGAGCTGGAGCGGGAGTGGGACGACAGCAGTCCGCTCGAACGCCGCATCCTCGAGCAGCGCACCCGATCGCTGACAACGGACCTGCCCCCGCTGCCGGATTTCAGTCGATTTCACTCGATGTTCAGTTCCGGCAAAGACAGCGGCACCCCGGACGGAGATATTCGCATGGCCTACTTCCTGGCCTATGATGAGCGCTTCTGCGATTACCTTCGGATCGACGACGGGTCCATCGATCGGGAGTTCGAGGCCGGGAGGGAAGTCGTCTCCGCCGGCTTTGTTATTCCTTACCCCCCGGGTTTTCCAATTCTCGTGCCGGGCCAAGTCGTGAGCCAGGAAATTTTGAAATTCATGCGCGCACTCGACGTCAAGGAGATACACGGCTATCGAGCGGAGTTGGGGTTACGGGTGTTTCGAGAGGAAGCGCTCGTATCCGGAAGCGAAGGCCCGGTGAGAGTTATGGTCGCGGATATCGCGGCCGAAATCGCGCCCGCCGCCGAAAATTAATCCATTAACCAGTTAACACAAAGAGTAGCCCCTGTGAAAAAACTTAAAAACATTTCCGACATTCGTCGATTTTTCCATCGCAACGAAGCGCCGATCTACTTTATCAGCGCCACCAACTTCAACCTGCTTGGCATCAGTGAGTGGGTTCGCAACTTTCACTACATCAACTACATCGACTGCTTCGACGGCCGCCATCCTAGCGTGCTCGTTCCCAGCGAGGCACCGCATCGTGAATTCGAGGGCATCGAGGACATCAACAACTACCTGCTGCAGCACAAGGAAGTAGTCGATTTCATCGAGCAGCGCGGACCCGGCGGCAAGGCCGTCTTTCTGATGTTCAACGAGGAAACCGAAGCGCTGTGCGCGGAGCTCGGGCTCGACGTGTGGTTTCCGTCGGCGGAACTGCGCAGCCGCGTGGACAACAAGATCGAGACCGTGCGCATCGGCAACAAGGCCGGGGTTCCAAGCGTTCCAAACGTACTGTCGAAGGTGGACGGATACGCCCAGCTGCGAGAAGTGTCGAGCGAACTCGGCGAGCACCTGGTGCTGCAGGCGGCTTTTGGCGATTCGGGTAAAACAACCTGGTTCATTTCGAATGAGGACGACTACAAAAAATACGCCGAAGAAATCGAGCAAGAGGTGGAAGTCAAGATAATGAAGCGCGTCAACGTCCGCGGCTCCGCGATCGAGGCATGCACGACCAAGCGCGGCACGATCGTCGGTCCGCTGATGACGGAACTGGTGGGGTTCAAGGAGCTCACACCGTACAAGGGCGGCTGGTGCGGCAACGAGATCTTTGCCGACGCCTTCCCCCAGGCTGTCCGGGAAAGAGCGCAGGACTATACCTTCAAGTTCGGCGAGGCGCTGCGGGAAGAGGGCTATCGCGGCTATTTCGAACTGGACTTCCTCATCGACCAGGACAGCGGTGAACTTTACCTGGGCGAGCTGAACCCCCGGGTGACGGGCGCGAGCACGATGACCAACAGCGCCGCGTTCGCGCATGCCGACGCGCCGTTGTTCCTGTTCCACCTGCTCGAATTCTCCGACGTGGATTTCGACCTCGACGTCGAGGAACTCAACGGCCGTTGGTCGGATTCCGACAATATCGATAGCTGGAGTCAGCTCGTACTCAAGTATAACGACGATCGCGTGGAGTGGGTGAGCGCCGCGCCGGAGTCGGGCATCTGGCACCTGGAAGACGACGGTCGCATGGTCTACCGCCGATTCGATTACCACCGGCGCGGCATCGAAACCGAGAGCGAGGGCTTTTATTTACGCATCGTCGGCGCCAGCGACTACTTCTACAAGGGAGCCGACCTCGGTATTTTGATCACGCGGGGCAGACTGATGAACGATGACTTCACTTTGAACGAACGCGCCCTGCGCTGGATACGCGACATACGCGGCTCCTACGCCGCACAGCCCCTCGACGAAGTCAAACAAGAGAACGTACCGGTGAGCCTGGAGGCCGGCGCCTTCAAGATCCTGTAACAATCGCCGCGATGCGCCTGCGCTTCGAAGCGATAGCGGAATCCGAGCCGGGACCCAAGTGGCGGACTTTGTTCGAGCACCACTGGTCGGCGTACAAGAAGTGGTTTCTGTCGGAAGGCGACGCCGAGCGCCCGAATTACCTGAAATCGAGGCGCATGCTCCGAAAATACATGCCCGAGCTGGTCCCGACCTACGAGCGCCTGGTGGATTTGGCGGGCGGCACGGATTTGGCCGCCCGTTTCCTTTCGCTGTATCGGCCGCCCTCGTATATTTCCGGCTGCTCGCAGGCGGTGTGGCCCGATACCCATCGGCCTCTTCTGGTCCGCAACTACGATTACAGTCCAAAGTTGTGTGAAGGCACTCTGCTGCTCAGTTGCTGGAACGGCCGGCGCGTCATCGCAATGGGCGACTGCCTGTGGGGCGTGTTGGATGGGATGAACGATGCCGGACTCGCCGTTTCGCTCTCCTTCGGCGGCCGGCGCGTGGTCGGCGACGGTTTCGGCGTGCCCGTCATCCTTCGCTACGTCCTCGAGTTTTGCGAAACGGCGGATCAGGCGGTCGAGGTTCTGGAACGGGTTCCAACCCACATGTCGTACAACGTCACCGTTCTCGATCGCGCCGGCAGTTTTCGCACCGCCTTTCTGTCACCGGATCGATCGCCGGTGATTCGCCAGTTGCCGGTGGCGACCAATCACCAGGGGCACATCGAGTGGCACGAACACGCCGAGGCCACGGCCTCTCTCCAGCGCGAGCGCTTCTTGTTCTTTCGCCTGGCCGACTCGGAAGAGACCGAGAAGCATTTCATTCAATCTTTTCTGCGTAAACCGCTTTACTCACGGGCCTACAGGCATGGCTTCGGCACCTTGTACACGACCGTGTACCGGCCTCAGGGCGGTGAGATGGAGCTGCTCTGGCCGGGCGCGGCCTGGCGGCAATCGTTCGAGAGATTTCAGGAACGCACGCAGCAGTTCCGCTACGACACAGCGCGCGAAAAGCAGTCGTCAGTGAAACGGACCGTGTGAGCCCGGGTGCCGGTGCGAAGGTGCCGACCGCTTGCTCAGTCCCTCACGACGAGCACCGATCGCTTGGTGTGCCGCACCACGCGTTCCGCGTTCGGCCCCAGGAGATAATCACTCAACTCCGGCCGGTGGGATGCCATCACGATCAAATCCGCCCCGATTTGCTCCGCCACCGACAGGATCTCTTTGTACGTCGTCCCCTCGACGACGATGTGCTGTACCTCGATCTCCTGCGGGACGTGCGACGCGACGAATTCGTGCAGGCGCTTGACCGCTTCTTCACGGTGCTTCTTTTCGAACCCTTCCGGGAAATAGCTCCCCACGATCGACATGCCGAAGTCCGGCAACACGGTCACCACGTGAAGCCGCGAACCAAACTTGCGGCAGTGCTCCAGCGCTACCGGCAGCGCCTTACTCCAAGAACTCGCGTGATTTAAATCAATCGGCAACAGTATTTCTTTATACACCGCAAACCTCCTTTAGGCCTCAACCGGTTTCTCAAACGACCCGTCAAGACCGCCCCGACGGCGCTGCAGCAACACGATCAATCCCAGCAGTACGAGCGCCGGGATGAACATCAACTGCTTCCACGGCTGCGACGACGGCACCAGCACCCCGGTGATTATTTGGTCAAACGCGAGCCCGGCCTTCTCCGCAACGCTGTCGAATGCCGCGTTGACTATCATGACCTGGCCATCGCTCTCGATGATTTCCAGGCCGGCGTTGACGAGGCGCTCCGCGCCGTCCGCGCCCTCCGGCACCGGCAGCACCGCGACAAAGCTGCGCGGCGCACCCACATCGTTCACCCCGTCGATCTCCAGCCGCAGTTCCTGTCCCGGCTGCATTTCCGTCAATACCTGGGTCAACTGACCGGGCGGAGTGCTTTCAAACGGTGGCACGATAAGATCCATCCAGAATCCGGGACGAAACAGGGTGAAGGCGATGAGCAGCAGGGCAATAGTCTCATACAGCCTGTTGCGCGTAATGAAGTAACCCTGCAGAGCGGCGGTAAACACCAAGATGCCGATGGTCGATACGATGAATACGAATATACCCTCGACCCAACCGACATCGATCAGCAGCAAGTCGGTGTTGAATATGAACAGAAACGGCAGTATCGCCGTCCGCAGACTGTAGAAGAAGGCCACGAAGCCGGTCTTGATCGGATCGCCGTCCGAGACCGCCGCGGCAGCGAAGGAAGCCAGCCCGACGGGAGGCGTTACATCCGCCATGATGCCAAAGTAAAATACGAACAGATGCACCGCGATCAAAGGCACGATCAACCCGGATTGCTCGCCCAAGCTGACGATGACGGGAGCCAGCAGCGAGGAAACGACGATGTAGTTGGCGGTGGTCGGCAGGCCCATACCGAGAATCAGGCTCAGCACGGCGGTAAGGATGAGCATCAGCAGCAGGTTGCCCTGGGACAATATTTCCACCAGGTCCGCCAGTACCGCGCCGACCCCGGTCTGAGACACGGCGCCCACGATTACGCCCGCCGTCGCCGTCGCGATGCCAATACCGATCATGTTCCTGGCGCCGGCGATCAAGCCGTCGATCAGGTCCTGGAATCCTTGCTTGATCGCCGTGCCGATTTGATCCTTGCGCCCCCGGAACATCGCGATCAATGGCCTTTGCGTCAGTAAAATGAAGATCATCAAGGCACTGGCCCAGAATGCCGATAAACCCGGCGACAGCCGCTCCACCATCAGGCACCACACCAGCACGACAACGGGCAGTATGAAGTGCAAACCGGATTTGACCGTCGGTCCCACCTCCGGCAGGCTCACGACGGGCGATTTGGGGTCATCCATCTCCAAGTCCGGGTAACGCGCGCAGATCTTTATCAGGTAGACATAGACCAGGGCGAGAATAGCCGCGATGATCCACGACGCGGCATCGCCAAACGCCGGTTTCATCCAACCGACGCCATAATAGACGATCGCGGCGACGGCGGCGGTGCCGATGAATCCCAGCAACACTCCCATGATTCTCCGCTGCCAGGGCTTGGCGACTCCCGGCCTGGGCAGGCCCCGCATGTTTGCTTTCAGGGCTTCGAGATGGACGATGTAGACGAGCGCGATATAGGAGATGAGCGCCGGAACGAAGGCGTGGGTCACGACTTCGAAATAGGTAATCCCTACGTACTCCACCATGAGGAATGCGGCGGCACCCATTACCGGCGGCATGATCTGGCCATTGACCGACGAGGCGACCTCAACCGCACCCGATTTCTCCGCCGAGAATCCAACCCGCTTCATCATCGGTATGGTGAAAGTGCCCGTGGTAACGACATTGGCGATCGACGAACCCGAAATCAGGCCGGTCATCGCCGAAGAAACCACGGCCGCCTTGGCCGGCCCGCCGCGCATGTGACCCAGCATGGAAAATGCCAGTTTGATGAAATAATTGCCGGCTCCGGCCTTGTCCAGCATGGCGCCGAACAGCACGAACAGAAAGACGAAGCTCGTCGACACACCCAACGCGATGCCGAAAACGCCCTCGGTCGTTATCCACTGATGGTTGGCGACGGCGCTCAGCTCCTGACCTTGATGAGCGATGATGTTCGGCATGTAGGGCCCGGCGAACGTGTACACCAGGAAGACCAGGGCAACCGCCATCAACGGCGGCCCCAGGGCCCTTCGGGTCGCCTCCAGCAGCAGCACCATGCCGATGCTGGCCACGATGATATCCTGCGTGATCGGAGCACCGGGCCGCGCCGACAGCTGCTCGTAAAACAAGAATATATAGGCGGCGCAGAACGCCGCAACCCCGGCCATCACCCAGTCCTGTATCGGAATTCGATCCCTCGGTGATCGTTTCAGCGCCGGATAGGCCAGAAAAGCGAGAAATATGGCAAATGCGAGGTGTATCGATCGGGCCTGTGTGTCATTGAAAACAGCGAAACCAACGATGAACGGCAACGGTGAGGCGATCCAAAGTTGGAACAGCGACCATGCCGCGGCCACGGAGAGGATTATTTTTCCGGGTATCCCCTCCGGGGTCCTGGCGCCGGTGTCGACTTGCGCGACTAGGTCCTGCAGTTCGTCGTCCGATTTCGACTGCTTGGTTTCTTGCTCGTTGCTCATCTCGTTATTTTGCATTGAGAACCTCGTCTTCGTTAGTTCGGCGTGGTCTGGCATGAGCCAGCTGGCGCCGGCCGGGATTCGGGTCAGAGCAGACCCGCTTCCTTGAAATAACGCATCGCGCCATCATGAAGCGGAGCCGACAGTCCCTCCCTGACCATCACCTCCGGCGTGAGAACGGAAAAAGCGGGGTGAACTTTCTTGAATTCCGCCATGTTGTCGAACACGGCCTTGACCACTTCGTACACCACCTCGGCATCCACCTCGGCGCTACTCACCACCGTTGCCCTGACGCCGAAGGTGGTCACCGCGTCGGGATTCGCCGCGTACAACCCCCCCGGGATCTTGACATAGGAGTAAAACGGGTACTCCGACACAAGCTGGTCGATAGTGGCGTCTTCGACATTGACGATCGCGGCGTCGCACAGGTCTGTTGCCTGTTCGACCGAGGGATTGGGGTGGCCCACGGTGTAGACCATGGCCTGCACCCGGTCGTGGCATAGAGCGAGGGACTGCTGCGAAGCGGGCAGTTCATTGGCCAGCGCGAAACTGTCCTTGCCCCACCCTTTCGCCGCCATCACCAGTTCCATTGTCGCCCTCTGACCGGAGCCCGGGTTGCCGATGTTGACCCGTTTTCCCTTGAGATCGTCCAAAACGGAGATGCCGGCGTCCCGCCGCGCCACCAACGTAAACGGCTCGCCGTGCACGGAGAACACGGAGCGAAGATTTTCATCGGCGCCTGCGTCGGCGAAGCGGGAAGTCCCCGTGTAGGCGAAGTGATGCCAGTCGGACTGCGCCACCCCAAACTCCAGATCCCCAGCGCGAACGCTCTCCAGGTTCGAGATGGACCCCGCCGTGGGCGGCGCCGAACAGGTCAAACCGTGGCGGTCGGCGTCTTTATTGAACAATCTGCAGATCGCCCGCCCAACCTGAATATACACGCCGGATCGACTGCCGGTACCGATGAATATCTCTTCAGCTCGTACCGATTCCCCGGCAAATCCACCAACGGTGGCGATCGCCAATAATAGAGGGCCGATGCGCTTCCATCGTGGCACGGCCCGCCGGCGCCAGGCTCCCGCGACCATGGCTTACATGTAACCCTTTTCCTTGAAATACTTGGCGGCGCCGTCGTGCAGCGGCACGCTCAGCCCGTCCTTCGTCATCTTCTGAGGGTCTAGGGTGGTGAATGCGGGATGCAGCTTTTTAAACAGGTCGAAATTGTCGAATACCGCCGAGACGACCTGGTAAATTGTATCCTCGTCCGTGGCGGTCGACGACACGAAGGTCGCGGCTACGCCAAAGGTTTCGGTGTCACCGTCGGTTCCGGTATACATCCCGCCGGGTATGCTCGCTTTCGCATAGTAGGGATTATTCGCCACCAGATCGTCGATCTCGGGGCCGGCCACCGGGACCAGCACCGATTCGCATGACGTGGTTGCCTCCTTGATCGATCCACTCGGGTGCCCGACCACGAACACCATGGCGTCGATCTTGTTGTCGCACAGCGCCTGCGCCTGCTCGGCCGATTTCAGCTCCGACGCCAGTTTGAAGTCATCCATGGTCCAACCCTTCGCTTGCATGATTACTTCCATGGTACCGCGGCTGCCTGAGCCGGGATCGCCAATATTGACCCGCTTGCCCTTGAGGTCATCGAAGGTCGCGATGTTGGCGTCTTTCCTGGCGACGATGGTAAAGGGCTCGAGGTGCACGGAGAACACCGCGCGCAGTTCCTTGTTCGCCCCCTGGTCTTCGAACTTGCTGGTGCCGTTGTAGGCGTGATACTGCCAATCCGACTGCGCAACGCCCATGTTCTGCTGGCCCGCCTTGATCGCATTGAGATTGGCGACGGAACCGCCGGTGGACGGCGCCGTACACTTTATGCCGTGTTCCTTTTCGCCCCGGTTAACCAGCTTGCATATCGACTGGCCTACAACGTAGTAAACGCCGGTCTGGCCGCCGGTTCCTATGGTCACGTATTTCTGTTCGGCGGAAACCGTGCCCACCCATCCGATGGACAACGATGCGATCACGGTGATCAAAGTAAAAAGTTTGTTTCTCATTTTTTCATCCTCCAACGCTAACGGTTTATACTTCGCTGGCGGCTTCATTCCCGGGTATACAGGGCGTCGCATGTGAACGCACCCAAGAAATCCACTACCAAAAAAAATGGTAAAAATATCATGGTCATACTTGCGTTGCCCCCGACGTTTGTAAAGCACTCATTCGGAAAGTTCAGTTGACGATTCATGCAACTATGTTTCCGAATCAGGTTCGATATTTGCACCGTGTTCAAAGTGCTCGTTCGTGCAAATGACCCCTAGAATGTAGAGTTACCGTCATATTTGCGCCGTTGGCGTCGAAAAGATTGCATGATGAAGTTGTAAACACTAGGATTGATCCAAGCGCAGTGGAGCAACGTCAAGGCTTGCTTCAGAAATGCGTCCGCCCTGAAAATTTTGGAGACGAATCGTGGTTCCCTTCGGCATCGCAGGCGTACAAATGAGTGTTTCGATAGACGGCGACAATCTCGATGCCATGGAGCATCGCATTGCCGCCATAGTGCACAGGTTTCCCTGGGTTCAAATGGTGGTATTCAGTGAACTCTCGGCACTGGGCCCGATGCCAACCAATGCCCAGACCCTGCCGGGTCACGCGGAGCATCGGTTTTGTGAAATGGCCGCGAGACACGGCGTATGGCTGCTGCCCGGCTCGATCTTCGAAACCATCAATGGCCATTTGTTCAACACCGCATCGGTCATCGATCCGGGCGGCCACGTGGTGGGGCGCTACCGCAAGATGTTTCCTTTCCGCCCTTACGAAATGGGTGTCGAATCCGGCAATGAGTTCCTGGTTTTCGACGTCCCGGAAGCCGGCAGGTTCGGGGTGTCGATCTGCTACGACATGTGGTTTCCCGAAACCAGCCGAACGCTCGCCGCCATGGGTGCGGAGGTGATACTCCACCCAACCATGACGGACACCATCGATCGTGACGTGGAGCTGTCGATCGCCAGGGCGAATGCCGCGATCAACCAGTGCTATTTCTTCGATATAAACGGCGTGGGCGAGTGCGGCAACGGCCATTCCATCATAGTTGGCCCGTCCGGTTACGTCATCCACAAAGCCGGCAGCGGAGAAGAGGTCATGCCGGTGGAGATCCACCTGGGGCGCGTGCGCCGTGACCGAAAGGTGGGTATACGCGGCTTGGGACAGCCGCTGAAAAGCTTCCGGGACCGGCGCGTCGACTTCAGCGTCTATCGGCCGGGGGAATTCGACCACGGCTATCTGGACAGCCTGGGACCGTTGGCCAAACTCACCCGGCCCGACCGTGCGCCCGCCGCCACCGAGGCGCCGGGCACGGAGGTGCATCTTGGCGTCGTACACAAAGGAGAATGACCTCAGCCCGGGATTAGCCGACACCGCGCACAGGCCAGGCGGACAAAACGACCCTTGACCCAACCTGCTGAACACGCTCCCGCCGCGGTTGCCAGCCATCGCCGCAGGTGAAGGTGCCCGGCAATCCGCGCACCGCGGATATCGAACATGAATTCGCCGCAGCCGCGGAGCCGCTGATAGCGGCCATCGGCGACGCGGATTTCTACCAGCGCCTCGCCTGTTTCGTGCGCCACCGCACAGCCAGCGACAGCCTGGTGATCCTGGCCTATCACCACCACTTCGCGCCCCAGGTGCTGTTCGACGATCTCGATCCTCGCGACGGGGAAGCCCTGTACGGACAGTACTTCAAAGGCGGTTACCTGTTGAGCCCGTTCTACCTGTGCTGGCGCGCAACGCCCCATGACAGTGCCCTGCATCGGCTAAAGGAAATAGCACCGCTTGGATTTTTCGACAGCATCTACTATACCGACTACTATGTTCGCTCCGGTCTGGTCGATGAATTGGGATTCGTCGTTCCGACCAGCGGCGACTCGGCCGTACTCGTCTCACTCGGGCGCACTGAACAGCTTCCACCCTACTCGACCGAAGAATGTCGGCGACTCAGCGTGGTGAAACCCATCGTCAGCGGTTGCGTCAAACGCCATTGGACCACTATCGCCTCGGCGTCGGGGGCGCGATCGAAAAAACACCTCACCGACGCTCTGGCGCTGTTTGGATCGGCGCTGCTGACCGAGCGGGAGCAGACCGTGGTGCAGCTCATGCTGCGCGGCCATTCATCGAAATCCTGCGCGCGCGAGCTCGGCATCTCGCCGACTACCGAACGGGTGCACCGCCGCAACATTTACGCCAAGTTGGGCATTTCGTCCCAGGCCGAGCTGTTCATTCTCTTCTTCGAGACGCTCGCCGCGGAAGACCTGGACCCGGAAACGGACCCGCTGGTAGCGCGGGGGCAGTCCTCCGGCTGACCCACCGTATACTGCAATTGCAGTATTGCCCCGCCTGCTCCTGAGGCCTAACCTGAGCGCTGGACAAATCAAGTGAGGTCAGGATTTTGGCTTACGCAAAACGTCACGAGGATCCCACCGCTATTAAAGACCCGGTGCTGTTGAAGAACGCTTGCTACGTGGACGGCACCTGGGCCGAAGCGGACAGCGGTCGTCGCTTTGACGTTACCAACCCAGCGAACGGCGCGGTGATCGAATCGGTGCCCGACATGGGCGAGGCGGAGACGACGCGCGCAGTCGCGGCCGCGAATGCCGCGTGGCCGGCCTGGCGAGCGAAAACCGCCAAAGAGCGCGCCGTTATTCTGCGCCAGTGGTTCGAACAGATCATGGCCAACCAGGACGATCTGGCGTGGTTGATGACGTTGGAACAGGGCAAACCGCTGGCCGAAGCGAGGGGCGAAGTGGCTTATGGGGCATCGTTCGTGGAGTGGTTTGCCGAGGAGGCCAAGCGCGTCTACGGCGATACCATTCCGGCCCCGTTTTCCGATCGCCGCTACGTCGTTATCAAACAGTCCATCGGCGTGGTGGCGGCGGTCACGCCGTGGAATTTCCCGATCGCCATGATTACCCGCAAGTGCGCCCCTGCGCTTGCCGCCGGCTGTCCGGTGGTGGTCAAGCCCGCGGCCCTGACGCCGCTTTGCGCTTTGGCGCTGGCTGAACTTGCCGAGCGTGCCGGCGTGCCGAAGGGCGTTTTCAACGTGATCACGTCCGCATCGGGCGCAACCATCGGCCGCGAGCTGACCCGCAATCCGCTGGTGCGCAAACTCTCGTTTACCGGCTCCACGGAAGTCGGCAAAGTCTTGATCCGCGAGTGCGCGGATACGGTCAAGAAAGTCTCCATGGAACTTGGCGGTAATGCCCCATTTATCGTATTCGACGACGCTGACCTGGATGCCGCGGTGGCCGGCGCGATGGCCTCGAAATACCGCAACACCGGTCAGACCTGCGTGTGCGTCAACCGCTTTCTAGTCCATGACGGCGTCTACGACGAATTCTGCGAAAAGCTCAAGGCCGAAGTGGCAAAACTCAAAGTGGGCGATGGACTCGTTGAAGGCAATAACCAGGGCCCGCTCATCAACGAGGCGGCCGTCGAAAAAGTGGAACAACACATCGATGACGCCCTCACCAAGGGGGCCCGGCTGGTCTGCGGCGGCAAGCGCCACGGCACCGGCGGCACATTTTTCGAGCCTACCGTCCTGGCGGACGTAACCCCGGAGATGGCTGTCGCGCGCGAGGAGACGTTCGGGCCCGTTGCGCCGCTGTTTCGTTTCCAAGACGAGGCCGAAGCCATAGTGATGGCCAACGACACCGAGTTCGGATTGGCCGCGTATTTCTATAGCCGCGACATCGGGCGGATCTGGCGCGTCGGCGAGGCCCTCGAATACGGCATGGTAGGCATAAACGAAGGCATTATTTCCACCGAAGTCGCGCCATTCGGCGGCGTCAAGGAATCCGGCCTGGGCCGCGAGGGATCCAAATACGGCATCGACGAATTCCTTGAAATCAAATACATGTGCATGGGCGGCCTGGACCGCTGAGCAAGAGGAGGAACAAAATGACTCTATCCGCACTTACCCGCACCGAGGCGGCCCCGAAGACCAACGCCGGATTGCAGCAGCGCAAAGACGCGGCCATCGCCCGCGGCATGGGAAATCTGGCCCCGATTTACGTCGATCGAGCGCGCAACTCCGAGGTCTGGGATGTCGAGGGTAATCGCTACATCGATTTCGGATCGGGAATCGCGGTGGTAAACACGGGTCACGGCCACCCCAAGGTAAAAGCGGCCGTCCAGGCGCAGCTCGATCGTTTCAGCCACACCTGCCTGATGGTCAGTCCCTACGAATCGGCCGTGGAGCTGGCGGAACGTTTGAACGCCCTGGCCCCCATCGAGGACGCCAAGTCGATGTTCGTCACCACCGGTGCCGAGGCGGTTGAAAACGCGGTCAAGATGGCCCGCGCCTATACCGGGCGTCCGGGCGTCATCGCTTTCAGCGGCGGGTTTCACGGGCGCACCAATCTGTGCATGGGCCTGACCGGAAAAGTCGCGCCCTACAAGGCCGGGTTCGGCCCCTTTCCAGGCGAGATCTATCACGTCCCCTTCCCGATCGCCTATCACGGCACTTCGGCCGCGGATTCACTCCAGGCGCTGGACGCCTTGTTCAAGGTTGACGTCGAGCCGGAACGCGTCGCCGCGATCATTATCGAACCGGTTCAGGGCGAAGGCGGTTTCTATCCCGTGCCGAAAGGTTTCATCGCCGAGTTGAGGCGCATCTGTGACCGGCACGGTATGGTGCTGATCTGTGACGAGATTCAGACCGGGTTCGCTCGGACGGGCAGGATGTTCGCGATCGAGTATGACGAGGCGAAGCCGGATATCATGACCGTGGCGAAAGGCATAGCGGGCGGTTTTCCAATCGCCGCGGTGGTCGCGAAAGCCGCCATCATGGACGCGCCGAATCCGGGTGGGCTGGGCGGTACTTATGCTGGTTCCCCTTTAGGCTGCGCGGCGGCCCTCGCCGTGCTCGATGTGGTCGAAGAGGAAAGGCTCGCTGAGCGGGCCCTCGATATCGGCGACACAATCACGGCGCGTTTAAAGAAAATGCAGCACCAACATCCAGACCGAATAGGCGACATCCGCAACAAAGGCGCCATGGTCGCCCTGGAGTTGGTAAAAAACGGCAGTCCGGACGAACCCGACGCCGACCTGGCCAAAGCGATCGTAGCGGAATCGGCAAAGCACGGATTGATTCTGCTGTCTTGCGGGATTCGCGGAAACGTCATACGCATTCTTACCCCCCTCACCATCGAGGACCAGATACTGCAGGAGGGCTTGACGATTTTGAGCGAGGTTTTTGAGAGGCTGGTGTGATTCGGCAGCGAATGTAACCGCGAATGCGACATCGCTTCCTGTGTAGTGATGACAGAAAAATCAAAGCCATCGCGGCAGGGCCGTTAGAAGACGTCCGGTCGATTGCGCGTGCAAGCTGGATGGATACAGCCCGCGCGCAGATCGTACAGGTCAAATGAACCCCGGCCAACACGGTACGGACATCGACGCTTTATTGGCGTCTTTGTATCGACTGTACGGGCAAGTCGTGACGGCTTTGCTCGAGCAACGTATGCAAAGGCGCGGTACGCGCGAGAGCGTGGCGATCGCGAAGCGGTTGATCGATCATATCGAACAAGCCGCGGCATCTGCGATACCGAGAGGCGTCGACACGATAGACAGACCCGCCCACCATCGGGACCCGGCAAATCCGCGTTCCGTCTTAGCCGAAACCGAGCCGGGGAATACCTCGTCTGACCGCTGGGGTTTTTCGTCGACCGAGACCTGCGCACGTTTCACCTACACCGGCGCAGCATTGGACATCGGTGTGGCGGAAAAGCTGCAGGCTGCAACGATCGGGCACATCAACGCCGCGCTCAGAATGTCACGGCAAGGTGAACTTATGGGTGCGAGGTTGCGCGCCGTGCTCGCTGAAATCGCGCTGGAGACTGCGAGCGAATACATGGGAAAAGAGGAATTTCAACTGTTCAAAGCGCGCGTTGAACATCGACTAGAACAGCTTTGAGAGCCGTATTCGTGCCAAACTAATTGAACCGCACGGCGGATGTGACTTTTCGCTGGGAACTCCCGGTCTAATCGACGTATTGAACACCGATCTTCAACACGGGGTTCCGTATTCCTCAATTCAATACTCTCAATTAGGAGACTCCTAAAGTGAAAATTTCAATGACTCAATCGACGTGCGCACTGATTTTAGCGTCCAGCCTCATTGTCTCCGCGCCGGTGACGCGGGCGGACAGTCATGGCGAAGGCGAGCCCGCTCCCGTTACCGCGGCAGAATTCGAACCCGGCACCTATGTCCAGAAAGCCGTGACCATGCTGGAGGGACAAATGGGCGAAGCGGCGGACAAACGCGTCCCTAAAAAGCTGCTCAAGGCCGCGAAATGCGTCGCCATATTCCCCCAGATCGGCCAGGTCGGGCTCGGCATTGGCGGAAAATTCGGACGCGGCATGGTCAGCTGCCGTGGCGAAGACGGAAGCTTTGGCGCGCCCCTGTTTACGCGCCTGTCCAGTCTCACCTTCGGCGCCCAGATCGGGGCTCAACAGGTGTCGTTATTGATGCTCATCATGTCCGACAAGGGCTTGGACACATTGCTCAATGGCAAACCTATCGTGGGTGCCGAAGCCGGAATCTCTGCCGGGCCGGTGGGCCGTGAAGCCGGTGTCGATTTAGACGTTTTTCTTCAGAGCCCGATCGTTTCTTATTCACGCAGTCAGGGATTGTTCGCCGGCGCCGTGCTGGAGGGTGCCGTTATCTTTCGTGCAAAGCAGGTGAACAAGGAGTTGTACGGTGATTTCGAAACTACCGATGAACTTTTGTTCAAGCGTCAGGAGGTTCCGGAGCGTGTACGCGCCCTGGGCGAGGCTTTGGACAAGTATACTGAAAGTTGATCACACGGCACCTGGTACACCGATTTTTTTCCCGCGCTACGGGCTGCCGATTGCAGCAAATCGGTTATTGGCGGCCCGCTGAAGCACTAAGGTGATTTCCGCGCCCGTTCGCGCTAGACTGCCGGAAGGATCTTGAGTTCAAGCGATCGCTAGCGGGAGGTCCGGCTCATTGGAGTTGGACCTGATCGGTGAACGTTCAAGTCTCGGCGCACTCCGTTGTTGCGGATCGCGCCGAGACCGCCGGCAGTCGTTCCAGATGCCGGTGAAATCGGGGTCCAGAGGAGGTCGACGTTGAATACAGCCGCGGCCCAGCGCGTCGTATGGCACACCGAGGACGCCAAGGGTGCAGTTTCGGCGCTGCTGTCGGACGCCCGTCAGGGATTGAGCTCAGCGGCCGCCGCCCAGCGCCTGGCAGAACACGGCCCCAATCGCTTGAGCGAGCGCCGCGGAACGCCTGCCTGGAAACGCTTTCTACTACAGTTCCACCAGGCCCTGGTATATATCCTGCTCGTTTCCGCGGCGGTGACTCTGGCGCTGCAGGAATACGTGGACTCTGGGGTAATTTTCGGCGTAGTCGTGCTCAACGCGATCGTCGGATTCATTCAGGAATCCAAAGCGGCGCAGGCCATCGAGGCGCTCTCCAGAGTGATGGTTTCGGAAGCCACCGTGATTCGTGACGGCCGGCGCCAGGAAATAGCCGCGGCGGAGCTGGTGCCCGGTGACATCGTCAGTTTGGAATCCGGAGACCGGGTGCCCGCGGATCTGCGACTATTGAGAGTGCGGGAACTGCAGGTCGAGGAAGCCGCGCTGACCGGCGAGTCACTACCCGTTCAGAAGCAAGTGGAAGTCCTGCCTGCGGACACGGTGACCAACGATCGGAACAACATGGCATTCGCCTCGACCCTGGTTACCTACGGTCAGGCCACCGGGCTGGTGGTGGAGACGGGCCAGCATACCGAGATCGGAAAGATCTCCCGCATGATTTCCGAGGCAGAGGTGCTGGCCACCCCGCTCACGCGGAAGATCCACAAGTTCAGCGGCGTGCTGCTTTACGTCATTTTAGGCCTCTCCGCGATGACGTTTGTACTGGGGTACCTCAGGGGCATGCCGGCGGTGGAGGTATTCCTCGCTGCCGTGGCTCTCGCCGTCGCCGCCATTCCCGAGGGCCTGCCCGCCGCCCTCACCGTAACCCTGGCCATCGGAGTCAATCGTATGGCCAAACGCCACGCCATCATCCGCAAGCTCCCCGCAGTGGAGGCGCTGGGCAGCACTACCGTGATCTGCTCCGATAAAACCGGTACCCTGACCTGCAACGCCATGACGGTGACGGAAGTATGGGCCGGAGGACAGACCTATCAGGTCAGTGGCACCGGTTACGAGCCCGACGGCAAGATCGACGGCCCGGGCGCGGACGATAATGCCGCGCTCATGGCGTGCTTCCGGGCGGGGGCTTTGTGCAATGACGCGGCTCTGTCTTTTGAAGAGGGCGCATGGAGCGTGGATGGCGATCCCACCGAAGGGGCCCTGCTCGTATCTGCGAAAAAGGCCGGTTTCGACGCCGCCACCCTACAGCGGGAATGGCCGCGGGTGGATGGCATTCCGTTCGAATCGCAACACCAATACATGGGGACCCTCCACCACTCGGTGGATCAGGAATTCGCCGTTATTTGCATAAAGGGGTCGGTGGAAGCGCTGCTCGCCCGATGCAGCGCGGTCATGAACGCGAAGGGCGAACACGTGCACCTCGATCCGGAGGCCATCCACGGGCAGGTCGCGCTTATGGCGGAAAGCGGTTGCCGGGTTCTGGCATTCGCCGAGCACCGCACGCGCAAGGACCGGGTCATCCTGACGCATGACGACGTGCAGAATGGCCTTGTATTTCTGGGACTGCAGGGCATGATGGATCCACCCCGGCCCGAAGCGGTCGACGCCGTGGCGGTCTGCCGCCGCGCCGGTATTCTGGTAAAGATGATTACCGGCGATCACGCCACAACCGCGACCGCCATCGCGCAACAGATCGGCATCACCGGCGGCGGCGAGGCGGGATCCGAAAAATCCGCCCCGATGGTCCTCACCGGACAACAGATCGGGCGGTATTCCGATGATGAGCTGTTGGGGGTGAGCGATGCCACCGATGTGTTCGCGCGCACCACTCCGGAGCAGAAACTGCGCCTGGTTCGCCTGCTCCAGCGCCGCGGGCACGTGGTGGCGATGACCGGAGACGGCGTCAATGATGCGCCGGCGCTGAAGCAGGCGGATATCGGGGTGGGCATGGGAAAACGGGGAACGGAAGTGGCCAAGGAGGCCTCGGACATGGTGCTGACCGACGACAACTTCGCGTCCATTGCCGCGGCCGTGGAAGAGGGCCGCGGGGTGTTCGCCAACATCATCAAGTTCATCACCTGGACGCTGCCCACCAATGTGGCCGAGGCCTTGATCGTCCTGGTCGCGGTCGCGGCGGGCACCGCGCTACCCATTCAGCCGGTGCAGATTCTGTGGATCAATATGGCGACCGCGCTGTGTCTGGGCATGACGCTGGCCTTTGAGCCGCGGGAGCGAGATATAATGAGGCGCCCCCCCCGCGACCCTAAAACCCCCATTATCAGTGCCGAGCTGACCGGACGTATCGTGCTGGTGGGCTTCATGCTGCTGGCGGGATCATTCGGCCTGTTCCGCTGGGCTCGTCAATCCGGCATGGATTTGGCCACCGCCCAGACTATCGCTGCAAACATGCTGGTGATTGGAGAAACATTCTACCTGTTCAACTGCCGGTCTCTGACCCGCTCCATGTTCGGGATCGGGGTGTTATCCAATGCCTGGCTGCTGCTGGGCGTAGCGTCCATGGTCGGGCTGCAGCTGCTGTTTACCTACGCCGGGTTCATGCAACTTTGGTTCGGCACCGCGCCCATCGGTTGGGACGCCTGGTCCCGGATACTCTTGGTCAGCGGCCTGATTTACAGTACCGTAGGCCTCGAAAAATGGATACGATTGAACCGCAAACGAGCTTCAGGCATACCAGCCCAGGGCACAACGATGTAACGCGTGGACGCCGGCGACCAGGCAGATTCGAAACCGCGAGCGAACGAACGGCTTTCCAGCCGCTGGGCCTCCCCGGGCAACAGATCGGCCCGTATCGGCGCTGCTATCGCGCTCCGTTATTGATTCGACCAACGTCCCGCATCCGCAGTCAGCCAGGAAAATAGCGCATGAAACACAAACAGGACCAGCCGGATTCCGGCTTATATCAAAAGCCACACAGTCGGAGAATCGAGGATTACGGGTTGAAAACCCCGAAAGAATCGGACCGGTTTATTGTCATTTTGGTAAAAATCATCCATCTTTCCGTGCGTGTACTGGCGGTGCTCATGACCCTGCTCATCGTTTGGGGGGTTATCGACGCCGGCTGGCAGATCTATCAAAGGATAAGCTCGCCACCGATCGGTATCATGACAATAAACGATATTCTGGCCGTGTTCGGAGCCTTTCTCGCCGTACTCATCGCGATCGAAATTTTCGCCAATATTACGATGTATCTGCGCGACGATATCATTCATGTGAAGCTGGTTTTGGCCACCGCGCTCATGGCCATCGCGCGCAAAGTGATCGTGTTCGATTTCAGCAAGGACGATCCGGCATTCATCTGGTCAACCGGGGTTGTCATTCTCGGTTTGAGCATCGGCTACTGGCTTATCTCGGCCAAGATGAGTCACGAACCGGCCAAAGACTCGCTGCGATGACAACAGCTGAAGGAGGAAGGCTCGACTGATGCAATCTGCTGATTCTAACTCGTCCCATCCTCCGCCAGCCGAAAATTGTTCTAATCCTTGCGATCAGGACGCGAAGAACACGCCGCGTGAAGCCCTGGTGAAACAAGGCCGGCACGTGGATGTGCCTGCGCAGGGTTCATCCGTCGCAATATAGGATATATAGTCTGAACATGCTTTTGACCGGCGCGGCTTATGGGTGAAAACGACTACACCGAGGACGTCTTCCCTTCGGCGGAGCAAGATGTCGACACCGCAAAATTGGTGCCGGATACACTCCAGACCCGCTCCGAATCTTATCGTCTTGCTTATGCCGACACGGAATTCCTTCTTCGGGATGAACTGCGCCATGTGCGACTGCAGCTCGAACTGCTGAAACCCGAATTGTTGCAGCAGGATTCAGGCATTCGGTCGACTATCGTAGTTTTCGGCAGTACGCGCATTCCCGATGCAAAGACCGCGAATGCACGCTTGCAAAAAGCAGAAACCGAATCGGCATCCAGTCCGGCCGATACCGAGCTGTCACGAAAAGTGAAGATTGCTCGCAGCATTCTAGAAAAGACGCATTACTATGAAGAGGCGCGTGAGCTGGGGCGTATCGTTACCAGCGAATCCCAGAAGAGTGAAAGGCTCGAGATGGTCGTCGTCACGGGTGGCGGCCCAGGCCTCATGGAGGCCGCAAATCGCGGTGCCCATGACGCCAAGGGCAGGAGTATGGGTCTGAACATCGTCTTGCCCAGAGAGCAACACCCAAATCCGTACATTACTCCGGAACTCAGTTTTCAGTTTCATTATTTTGCGGTACGCAAGATGCACTTTCTCATGCGCGCCAGAGCGCTGGTGGCTTTTCCAGGGGGGTTTGGCACACTGGATGAGCTTTTTGAAACCTTGACATTGATCCAGACCAACAAGATCAAACCCGTACCGGTGCTGTTATTTGGAAGAAACTACTGGCAGCGCATCATTGATTTCGACGCATTGGTTGAGGAAGGTGCCATTGATTCGCGGGATCTGGAACTGTTTCAGTATGTCGAGACCGCAAAGGAAGCCTGGCATGCCATTCAGACGTTTTATTTACCCAACACCTAAGCTCATCCACCAAATTTAGGAAAACTCTGATTTAGTATTCGGTCATTGCGAATTCAGTATTTAGTCATTGCGAATTCAGTATTTAGTCATTGCGAA